>CAYVLA010000006.1:0-83875 GCA_964452145.1 Hadarchaeota archaeon (SeqCode) | reverse complement strand
ACCTTATGCCCAAGTGATACCATTCACCTTATGCCCAAGTGATACCATTCAGACCCTGGCCGGGCTTGCGCTACCTTGATACAAACCTTCTGCCTACCAACTCACTAACCCAGATGTTTGTTCAAGGACCCATGCGGGTCAGGGTCGTTGTGCAAAACACCCTCACCGGTTCGCTGCCGTTCGACACGGCCCCTCCTCTGATGGAGATAGACAAAGTCACGACCAGGCGGGAAGCACCCTCCTAATGGACGTTCGACCACAGAACGAGCCGCTCATGGCTTACTGGGACATCGGCAAGGGCCGGGCTCTTTCCTTCACCTGCGACCTGCACGGGTTCTACAAAGGATCGGGCATATGGCAAGATCGCTGGGAGTACTGGATCGACTTCGTGCTGAACCTAAACTACTTCGTGGTCGGCATGGAGTGCCCAAGCGACCCTGCCACCATGCACACGATAAGGAAGAGCTTCCAGACCTATTCGACCTGGCTTGGCTTGATGAACGACTTCATGGCCTTCATAGAGAAGTTCGGAGCGAGCACGAAGAAGATGGAGGAGAGGCTCAGGGTCGTGAAGGCCATCAAGCGCGAGATTGACGGGGCATACCTTCAGGAGGATTATCAGATTGCATTGGTCAAGATCAGAGAGCTGGGCGAGCAGTTCTACGCGGCCGAGAAAGCGGCTATCGAGTCCAAGACTAGGGCGCTCCTCTGGGTCTATGTGATCGAGTACCTTTCCGTCTCCGGGACGGCCATGCTTGCAGGGGTTGCCATCTGGTCCTTAATGGTTCGGCAGAGGTTGTACAAGGCCGTCGGGACGACACGAGGACATTGATCGGGGAGGAGAGCCTTCTTGTTCCAGTGTGAAGCCATCTTGATGGACCCGAACCCAGCGAAATGCGGTGTGCTGGGCTCACAAGGATCTCGTCGCGGTGACCTCCCTGTAGATCCTCCTCTTGATCATTACTGCGTAGATGGTGTATCCGGAGATCACCAGGGTCCCGGTCACGGCTAGCCACTCGGATATGTAGACATCGGTTAATGCGCGATTCTTCAACACGATGGCACGTTCGACCGCATCTCGAAGCTCTACCAGCGTGGATTCCAAGATCGTCGAGGCCTGGTCAAAGCTACTTTCCATGTAGAGGGCATCGGCGGATCTTCTTCTCTTCTCCGTTTCGTCAAGGCCACGCTCGATCTGGGCCATGTTGGCGCCGAAAGCGGCCGCGAACTCGATGACCGACAGCAGGTTTCCCCTCTGGATTCTGTACTCCTTGGCCAGCTCCTTGATCCTGTGGATCTGAGGTATGTCCTCGAATATCGGTCTGCGGGTGACGTAGAGGAGAAGATTGACGAAGAGCTCGGCTGCATACGCGTTCTCGCACTGCTGGATCAGCCCCCCGTAGTCGCTCCAGAAAGGGTGGCCGAACCACTCGCAAACGGTCAGCGTTCTGCCCCCTCCGTATTCCCACGTCAGCGAGAAAGGCGTCCTATCCTTCAGAAAGCCGTAGTTGCCGATCACATTGGCGAGAACCGTTGATCCGGGCCTGGACACCATATTCCTTCCGGCCTGACCTCGGACCCGTTCGATTCCGACTGAAATGAAGGGAGTGAAAGGGTTGCCGGGCACCTCATCCCTGACTTTTATCGTGTAGGGCACCCCGCTGAGGAAATACCCGGGGCGTCCCGGCTGTACCTGGCTGTAGCTGCCCCCCACAACTGCCGCAACGTCGTTCGGAAAAATGGCGCCTACGCCTGAGGCGATCCAGGAGTCTATCGACTGTGATATCACGCTCGTCCCGCCTACGTCGGCGATCGCGCCGACACCTTGCTCAACCCCTGCCGCTATTGCGGCTATCTGGGAAGTGGTCAGATGGACCACATCCCCGGCGGAGAAGAGGACCAGATCCACGGTCGTCCGGTCAAGTCGGCGGGGAAAGTACAGTCTGATCATCTTCTGGGCCAGCTCCGCCTCGTAGGTGGCTCCGCCGAGCCTTGTCGGTATGATTGAGCAGGATACTAGTGGCTCATCAGCGCACCAGTGTACCACCGGAGTGTCCATGGGCAGGACAGTCCCGACGGCGATCATGTGCATGCCTCTGGTGGACTGAGCCGTGACCCCAGCTATGAGGCCCGGGCAGACGATCAGTAGCAGCGTAGGAACAAGCGGAAGTCCTCTCATCTCGGGTCCCTTCCAGACTGGAGCAGCCATAGATAAGTTTGCCGGAAGGGATCTGCTGAGCTGCCGGTTGCGGGCGGTCTGCAAGGCCGCCCACTCACAACCTGGGCCAATCCGACTTGGGATGCCCTCAGGTGATCGAGCATGTCACACCGGCCTTGGACCAATCCGATATCAGGGGTTTTCCAAGGAGCGATGCGATGAGGCAGATCACCATCACCTATGGATTGCCAATCAACCGGCCCTTGGGACGCGGCAATGGAGAAGCTCTCATAACACCTCTCAGATCCAGTGCATGTTGGACTGCCGAGAACGTCAGCAGTCGGGCAACGGGAAGAACCGGAACGAGGATAGCGTGCCTGTCATCGTCCCAGGCGGAGATTCAACATCGGATCTGGGTCTCCTCGGTCCGGATGCAGGTCTAGGTAGGCGATCGAGACCCTGGCAGACCTGGACAACTCACCCTCAGTCCCTTAAGCCAGGGCCAGGGTCGGATCCGATGGATGTGCAGTGCAGACGTCAGACGTCGACGAAACATTAAATCCTTCGGGTGCTGCCGGTCCCAGATCCTGCGTAGGATGATCGCGGCTCCGGAAGTGAAACGTATGGATGAGCCGATGAACGTGCTTGTGCTGATGTGCGACCATCACCGATTTGATGCGCTCGGTTGTGCTGGCAATCGGCTTGCGAAGACCCCGAATCTTGACAAGCTTGCATCAAGGAGCGTTCGCTTCGAGAATTGCTTCGACCAGTCGCCGGTGTGTGCTCCGGCGCGGCATTCGCTCGCCACCGGACTCTATGCCCATGCCCACGGCGTTCTCAGCAACAGGAGCATGCCCTTCCCTGGGTTGGTCACGATTGCGCACGCCGTTCGACCGCTGGGCTACCGATGCTTCCAGCTTGGCCACATGCACTGGACCGACCGGCGGATGGATACCGGGTATGAGCCCTGGATTACGAACGAGGACTGGCGCAAGACCATGCCCAAGGAGGTCGTGGATCGCTGCGCCTGGGAGTCCCAGAACATCACCCGACGGACTACGGGCGGGCCGAGCACACGAACCCGAGAGCAATACTCAGGATACTATCTGGCGAACAGAGCAATAGAGCAGATCAGTTCCGCGGTGGATCGAAACGAGAGATTTCTGTGCTGGATGGCTTTCAGCGAGCCTCATCCTCCTTTCTACCCGCCTCGCGAGGTATACGAGAAGATCGACCAAGCCCGGATCGAGCTGCCTCAGCTAGGTGCTCCGGGCGACCGTTCCCCGCACGACTACGTGGTGAAGAAGAGATCCGAGTGGAGCCACCTAACGGAGGTTGAGATCCGCCAGATGATCGCGGGCTACTACGGAATGATCGAGCTTGCCGATTCCTACTGCGGGATGGTCTTGGACGGCTTGGATGATCTGGGCATTCGAGACCGGACCATCGTGATCTGGACCGTCGATCATGGGGATCAGATGTGGGAGCATGAGTTGTTCCTGAAGTTCGTCATGTACGAGGGCTCGGTGCATGTGCCACTCTTCGTGAATGTTCCAGGTGTATCCCCAGCAGCCCGGCCGGAACTTGTCGAGCACGTTGATATCGTGCCCACCATCTGCGAATTGGTCGGGGCGGAGTGTCCCGCAGGGGTGCAGGGAAGATCGCTTGTGCCTCTGCTTGATAAGGGGCCGACCACAGATGGGTGGCGGGATGCAGTCTTCAGCCACATGGTGGGTATGGCAGACGAGCACGTGCAGATGGTGCGAACGAGATCGGCCAAGATGATCGCGTACAACGGCTCTCCGGGCGAGTTCTACGACCTCGACAAGGACCCCAAAGAGCTTGACAATAAGGTGGCGGACCCAGAGTACGCCTCTGCGGTGCAGTGCCTCCTCCAACGGTTGAAGTGTTGGGAGCAAGCCAACCGAAGGAGGACGTGAGTCACTGGTGTCAAGGGAATCGAGGGACACACAAACGCGGATCTCAGCGCACCACGGCCGGAGGAAAGCTCCTTGGGCCGACGCGGCGCGGCGATCATGGCTGCCTTTCTTCAGGGAGTGCCCCAGAAGCCGCACAAATCCTCGAAGCTCGGGATATCACCGTCGCTGCATTCGATGGCTTGCTGCGAAGCGGCCGAGATGTACGCCATCCCCACCTAAAGATGAGCTGGTCCGTCGGAATTATCGGGGCTCGTATTCCGGGTTCAATGAGTGCATCTGGGCATTGACCGATGACAGCCAGTCACCCAGCTTCTTTTGTAGGCATTCGACTTCTTCTGGCATTTCCTTGGACAGGTCATGCTTCTCCCCCAGATCGTGGACGATGTCGTACAGCTCCAGTCTCTCCGGGTCGTAATGATGGATCAGCTTGAGGCGGCCCGAGATGATGCACGCTCCGGGCATCTCGGCCTCCGGGGCGTAGTGAGGGTAGTACCAGTGCAGATCCCTCTCATGCCCGGCCTGTGCACCGTTGAGCAATGGGACCAGACTTGTTCCGTCGACCACGTCATTAGAGATACATCCATCACCTGCGATCCGGACTATCGTGGGGTAGAGGTCCTCGCCTATCACGGGGACTTCGCACACGCTCCCCTCCTTAACCCGGCCCGGCCACCTCACGATGAGAGGTACCCTTATTCCGCCTTCGTACAGGTATCCCTTCCCGCCTCTGAGCGGTGTGTTGTACGTAGCCTTAAGGGTGCCACCATTGTCGCTGGTGAGGATCACCACCGTGTCCTGTTCCAGTCCCAGCCTTCCTATAGCCCCAAGCAGACGGCCCACGTTATCGTCGAGATTCTCGATCATTCCGGCATACACGGGGCTCTTCTGGGATCGATCGAAACGCATCTTGGCCTTGTACTTCTCCACCAGTTCGGTCGGGGCCTGTAATGGGGTGTGCACCGCGTAGTGCGGAAGGTACAGGAACCACGAGCGGTCCCTGTTGTCCTCGACAAATCTGATGGACTCATCGGTCAGCCGGTCGGTTAGATACTCTCCATCTCTTCCCCCCTTCAGTGTCGGGATCTCGGCATTCCATTCACGGTCAGGGCACTTGTATGGATACCAGTAGCTCGGGGGGCTACCATGGGTGTGGCCGGCCACGTTGATGTCGAAGCCGTGGCCGAGTGGCCAGTATTTGGGTTCGTTGCCCACATGCCACTTCCCGATGCTGGCCGAGACATAGCCGGCGGGCTTTAGCGCCCTGGCTAGGCTGATCTCGTCCAAGGGGATGTACAGACGATCACTAGGGGGGATGATGCGACCCTGCTGGGGGTAGCGATGGCGGCCGGTCGCAGTTATGTGGCCGGTGAAGCGGAGGCGGGCTGGACTCTTGCCCGTCAGGATGGCAGCGCGACTAGGCGAACATACAGGACAAGAGGAGTATGCCCGCGTGAAGCGCATGCCCTGCCTGGCCAAAGCATCGATGTTTGGCGTCTCGTAGAAGCTGGATCCGTAGCAGCCTAGATCCACCCATCCTAGATCGTCAACGAGAATGAGAACGATGTTCTGCCTGCGTTCTCGGGTTCTGCACGGCGATGAATCATTCATGGCGCGCAAAGGGGGGTCGGAGTTTTAGTGTCTTTTCCCGGTGGCCTCAGTGACCCAGTGATGTTGATGCGCAGCACTCTCACTAAGCGAGGCCGACGGCTCACTGGAAGGGAGAGGGTGTGACCTTTGTGCCTCGTTCTTCCAGTACCACCTACCGGAGGTCGATAAGATTCTTATCCCGAGATTCCTGGCAAGCCGGTCCATCCGAAAGCACGTCGGACCTGCTAGCCGGTGTGGGCTTCGGGATGGCGACTGTCACGGCATGTGAGTCGTTCTCTGGAGGGCGTGATGAGGGAGAAACACATGAATCGTCGGGAGAGGCTAGAGAGGTGCTACTCGCATGGACAAACTGACCGGCCCGGAGTATACGTTCGTACTGGTTTTCCGCGCAATGACCCGAGCTACGACAAGCTCAAGGCATATCTCAGTGCCCATACCGAACTGAAAGCTTCATGGCCCGGCCCGGAGCTGACGCCGTACCCCCTGGAATCCCATGTGGAACCTTACTCGAATGATTTCGAGCGACATGTGACGGTCCTTCATACACCCAAAGGGGACCTACAGTCGTCACGGCTTGTCGGCCTGAAGGGACAGTCCGGTCTGTCGGAGACCTACTATCTCAAGGATCTGGAGGATGCCGAGAGATACCTTTCCCTCCCGCTGCCCGGGATTGGTCGGGCGGATGTGTCCTCTTTCCATGCCGCCAAGGCGCAGATGGGAGAGGCGGGGATCGTCGAAGCGTCTCTGGGATCTTCTCCTGGAGGCTTCGTAGCTACCCTGTTCGGAACCAAGACCTTCGCGAAGATGTCCATAACCAATAGGGACCTCATACACGAGCTTTGCATTCGCCAGATGACCATCGTAATGAATCGCTTGAGGGTGATTCTCGACAGCGGGGTAGGTCCTTTTTTCTCCATGTCGGGAGAGGAGTTCATCGTTCCGCCGATCCACGGACCACGCGACTTCAAGGACTTCATCGTGAAGTATGAGAGACCTATCTTTGACATGGTCCACGATGCTGGCGGATACGTTCATGTGCACTGTCATGGCTCTATAAGGAGGGTCTTCGCGGGCTTCCTGGAGATGGGTGTCGATGTTCTGCATCCTTTCGAAGCTCCTCCCATGGGAGATATCACCCCTATGGAAGCCAAGGCGCTGGCAAGGGGGAGGATGTGTTTGGAGGGCAACATCCAGATCAACAGAATGTACGAGGCGACTCCGAAGGAGGTAGGGCAGGAGACGGAACAGCTCGTTGAGACGGTGTTTGCGGATCACAGTGGCCTGATTGTGTGTCCGACTGCTTCGCCGTACATATTTGGCAGAGGCCTGGAGGCTTTCCCGCGTTTCAAGGCGATGGTCGACGCGGTCACCGAGTGGAACAGGTGACTACCTCATCGTTGCCGGGGCGAACAGCCTTGTGTCTGTCATCCAAGCCCGGGTCTCTCCGCCTCTTCCTGGCCGAGGTTGCGCGAGGACGAGGCAGGTGCATGAAGTGCTTCCCTACTCTGGCTCGGCTGGCGATAGAATCACTCGTCTGGCGACCACCCCGCTTGACGCCAGTCCCGCCGCCCACAGTAACAGCAGCAGTAGCATCCGACTTGTCGTCCGGCTTCTCCGTGCATCCTCGGCTTCCTCCTTGAGTTGCTGGAGCTGGGATTCGTACTCATCCATGGCCTGTTTGAGTCCCTCCTCAACTCGCTTGATGCGCGCGTTCTCAGCAGCCCAGACGACGGAGTTCGTGAAGAGCGTCACGAAGTTCTCGTCTAGGACCAGATTACCGTAGTATACATCCAACCTTGGAACGGCAGCCAGCATGATGCCCGGAAATGCCACGGAGCGCCCGCCTCCTGCGCTCTGGTGGGTGATAACCAGGGGACATCCGGTAGCGTTGTCGCGGTAGACAACGGCGTAGTCGCCCGGCACCCGTAGATGTTTGCCGTCTCGGTCAGCTGAAAGATACGTGCCCATGCTCAGAATCCGGAAGCTGTCAGGCAATCCCCTTGATACGATGCTTTGTTCTTGCAAGATGTATGTACGCGTCCTTCTCTCCTTCATGGTGAGTTCCTTGTTGGACGAGTTGCCGAATACGGGGAAGACCTCCGTAGCCAGGCCTCTTGCGGATGGCTCGTAGCAGGCCTCCGTGAATCCCACCAGACCACCTCCTTCCTCGAAGAATGGCACAAGCGTTGATTCGAGTCCGAAGACGTAGTCCTTGTGGTCGGCATAGATCACGATGCATTGGGTCGCTGGCATCGCGGCAGCGAGGACGACCTCCTCGAGACTGCGAACAGCCATCACTCGACTTGTCAACCTGTCGTCTGACTCAATCACCGAGGCGAGCATCTCCGCTAGGTCGGGGATTCCTCCCGAGTACACGACGATGAGGGGTTCCAGACCTGCAACCGGGCTGGTCGCGAACAGAATCAGGAAAAGGGTCGTGGTTGCGTGGATGCTTCTCAGACCGTCACCTCCACTCTACCTCACCACGTTCACGATTGTTTCACCATAGGGCTCACCGTCGAGGTACACGCGAATCATCTGAAGCAGGGCAGCCGGCCCCTTGGGGTCTCGTATGAACTGGAGAGGTTCGACTCCGAAGGCGACGGTGATCGTATCGTCCGTGTCCACGGATTCCACCGTGACGATGCCCCTGGGCGCTTGCGAAATGGGAAAAAGAACTGACCCCCGCTGTATCTCATCGTCGGCAGCATATTTGGTTTCATTATTGTTGTGAGATATCAGTAGGGACCTGACGTTGATGGCTGGCTTGACGAAGAAGCCGAAGTTACCCTCCAAGTACTGGTAGTGAGTCTGGTTCGCGATAACCGCGAACACGAGCGGCACGCTTAGCGTTACGTTCCTGCCAAGTAGGCTTGGGCCGAGGCGGCTGACCAATGAGTCGGAGTAGTCGTGTACGAGAAGGTCAAAGCTTCTGCCCTCGAGGGTGACGGTTCGGTCGAGCCGTTCAGGCGATATCCCGAGTTGCGAGATGTCCTCGTCAAACCAGACAAGCTTCCGCACGTTCCCGAGAACACCGCTCAGCCCGCTGATGCCTTGCTGCCAGGCCGGGTCGATCAGTCCCGACTCTGCGAGATCCTTGGGGGTCAGGGTGATGAATCTGATCTCCATGCGTTTGAACGGCTCCCTGGCCACCACCGAGAAGCTGAACGTGGATCTTCCGAGGGACAAGATCTGTGGGTACTCGTTTCCCAGGACTTCTATGGGTTGACCGGGCCTCGCTGGAGCAAAGGTGATCAGAAGAAGGCCTGAGAGGACGACAGCGACGAAGGCAAGCCCGATAAACCTTCCAAGAGTCTTCAAACAACCCTTCCCTTCTGATGCTCGAGATCCGTGGAGGCACCAGTGCCGATAAATCTGTGACGCCTGCCTTCCTGCCTTAGGGCCTTTGGGCTTGCACCTGGATACGGAGCATGGGCCGCGGAATCCCGGCCGTGAAGCTGCGTACCGAGCAAGTGGGTGGGCCCCTGTTGGATGAATGCAGTCCCCGCCATTTTTATGTATGGCTTGCCGTCGTTGCGTGCGTCATGCATTGCCGTGCCGTCAGGGCTGTCTTCTGCTTGGCCGTCGCCATGACGCTTGTGTTCTTCTCGCCCGGCTTCGGAGCCGAAAGGATAAGGCTGCTGCTACTGGTACAGGACAGTCGAGTCGATGCTTTGAGGATGTTTTTTGACGGGGAGCCCTCTGTGGAGTACAAGGTGATCGTGACCTGGGACGGCCGGGTCCCTGACTCGGAACTCGTCAAGCTGATCCGTCTCTACTTTCCCCGCAGATACCAGGAGATGACGAGCTATGACGTCCTGATCCTCTGCAAGCCCAACTACGAACTCATCACTCCTAAGCAAGACATGTGGATCCGCGACGCCATCTGGGATGGATCGGGCGGAATGAATGATGGAAGCGTCTTCAGCCAGATAGCTGGCGTGCCGCAGGCATGGGCATCCGGCGTGGCCTGGGAGGCATTTCCCAACGATGCGCCCGCGGTGACGGCGCGATACAGCGCTTGGGCCCAGATAGAGTCTCACTGGGTCCAGATCAACAAGAACCATCCCGAACCCATACTCACCGCTTTCGTGCCTTTCGGCGTGGAGAACGCGCGCGGAGGCCTAAGCAGATTAGTGATTGCCAGGGATGGTTCAGGCGTTCTAGCCTGGCAGGGCGGCAACTACCCACAGAAGGAGCCCTACCTTGTCGCTTGGTGGTATGGCAAGGGTCGTGCCATGACGATCGGGTCGCCCTTCCCGGGAGGGTGGCTTGCATACCCCACCGGCGTCACGGGTGAAAACAAGTACTCACCCGAGATCGTTATGAACATGATCTTCTGGCTTGCGAACACCGAGCTCATCGATGATGTGGAGGTTTTCCACAGAGTGAAGTCGGACTTCGCCGAGTTCGTGACCAGGATGAGGGTGCTGATCTCGCTGAAGGACTTCATAGACAAGTTCGGGGCCAACACCGAAAGCATAGAGCGAGAGATGATCCCCCTTGAGGAGATCTACGCCGAGGCCACCCACCGGTATCTTGAGCATGCCTTCTTGGAGAGCCAGGCGTCGATAAGCTCTGCCCTGGTCAGATTCCCCGCGGCGGAGGAGGTGGCAAGAAGGGAGAAGAACAAGGCACTTCTCTGGGTATTCCTGATAGAGTGGCTGGTGACATCGTCCGCTCTCTTCATGTCGGGATCCGTTCTCTGGATGCTCATGATCAGGCGCAAGCTGTATCGGAAGGTGGAGATGACCAGACTCGCGGCGGCGAAGGAGTGAGCCTGGCGTAGCGGGTGCCCATGGTGGCTCTGTCTCATGCGGTCTCCGGGATGCGCGGGTCAGAGGCATGGGGAGTACTGAAGTCCAGACTTGGTGAAGTCGATCCATGCGAAACGGTTCGGAGCTGAAGATGGTTTTCTGGAGCATCGGCCTGCTCTTGGTGTTGCAGATCGAGGCGGGAATCGCCGGAGCAGGAGGAGATGGTCGCAGGCTCCACATGCTGCTCATAGGTGAGGTCTACCCGCAGGAATGCCCCTTGCCCCTTCTGTTCGACAGCGATCCCCTGTTTGAGTATGTGTCGATAAGGACGAGGGAGGGACCTGCCGGGAAGCTGACCGAGGAGATGAAGACCAGGTATGTCAGGCTCTACTTCCCTCGGACGGACGAGGATCTGAGGCGCTTCTCCATGATCTTCTTCGTGGACGCGGACGTCTCGGTGTTCTCGGGCAAGCAATCCCAGCAGATGTACGACTCAATCCGAGATGGAGTGGCCGGATCCTTCTTCACCTTCGGGCCGGAGTTCTACTCGGTTCAGTCATCGATTCTGGGACAGGTCGTTCCCCACGACATGTCAAAAAACATCAACATGGCCTGGACCACGAGGTCGTATCGGGTCGAATTCGTCAAAGGCCTCCCTCCCGTGTTCACCCCTTTTGTAGAGCTCGGCGTTGAAAGGGCTGTAGGAATAGGTTGTGGATTCCTCGCCCCTCGCACCGGGACGAGGGCCTGGGGCAACCTCGTGCCCAGACAATACGGACCGTGGATCCTGGAATGGAAGTACGATGACAACGGTGGCCATTGCTGGGTGGCGGCTGACGACCTTGACCACAGCTGGTGGGGCGATGTGCATGCAAGCATTCACGGGTTGTCCGAGAACCCTTGGGCGATGGACGTAATGTCCAATCTGATCCTCTACTCCGCGGGCAGAGCGCTGCCTGAGGACGTCGTGGTCGTTGCCCGGGCAAGGGATGGCTTCTGGGAGTACAGGACGCAGAGGGGGATCATACTGTCGCTGATGGACTGGGTGGAGAAATTCGGTGCAACCACCGCGTCCTATGGGCTCAGACTTGCCGAGATAGATGGCCGCTGGCTGGCAGCGAGCGATCTCTACATCTCCGGGGATTATGGGTCGGCCCTGTCAGGACTCGACGAGGCCAAGGCCGAAGCCCTTGCGCTTCTAGACGAGGTCCTGAGGGCAAAGGACCGCGTCCTTCTGTGGGTCTTCGTCATCGAGTATCTGGTCATCACCGGGACCTGCGTTGGCTCGGCTTCCATTCTGTGGACGCTCATGGTGAAGAGACGATTCTATCGCCAGATCGCGACAACCAGGCTTGTTGGAGGATGAAGCGAGGGTGGGTCGTTGCTGGGAGAAGTCCACTAGGGACCGCCCAACATGGCCGGATCGGATGTGAGGACATTCCTAAGAAAAAGAAGGCGAGGGGGTGCAAAGCCCCCTCTGGTGATCTAATGGCGTCTGCGCCTAACGCCTATGATTGAGGCGACCGAAGCGGCGCAGACAAGCGGGACGGCGAATAAGTAGACGCTGGAATTCCCACCAGAGATGGCGTCGTCCACCTCTCCCTGGGGCGAAATGAGCCAGTCATCCACTCCGATGGTTGCGTCATCCTCGGGTGCTTCACCTTTCCCGTTGCTGGTCTCACGTTCGTCGGTGGTGGCATTTCTGGGCATGGCTTCTTCCTCGCTTTGCTCGTCCACGGACACCACGATGTCGCTATCCTTGGCTTCTTCGTTGGGACTGGGCGCTATCAGCCACGGCTCCGCCTCGGTAGCATTGTCGTTGATGGTCTCATCGGGGGGCTCGGGTTCCTCGCCCTTTGTATCGTTGCTGCGGATCACGACATCGGCGTAAGCATGGCCAGCGAACACTAACATGAGAATAATCGTTGTTGCCAGGATCTTGCCTTTCACTTTTTTTCACCTCCCTTGCCGTTTTTCTGGAGGGCGGGTATTCCTGAAACGGCAGATAATCCTTGCATGGAACAGACGAGGGCCCAGGACCACCGTGCGTTCCAATCCATTGGCGTTCTAGCCCATTGGCGTTCCAGTTTGTTGAGCGGAGGCGGATCTGGCTTGTCCCCCTTGGTCGGCTGAGGAATCACCGAACCGGGATGGGGGTATCCGGGTCCACTCCACTTCATCGGATCAGTAGGTCTGAAACCGAGGCGAAGGGGGGATACACCGACACTGGGGACTTTGGCCGGGAGGACACGCGATCGTTGTTCTTGAAGTGGTACGTATCGGCCCGGCTGGGATGTGGGGCTGGGTAAGGAGGTTTCCGAGGGAGACTCGGTCCTAGGGCCGCTTGATGGCGGTGGCTAGTTCTTGACCAAGTCTTTCGGCCTTCTCTAGCTCTTGGGGTTTGCGCGAGACTTCCCCCTTCTCCTGTGCCGACACCCGCAGTTCACCCACGAAATCCACCCGGACATGTCTGCAGATCTTTCTGAACATCCGACTGGTCTCATCCGATGTGGACGGATCGGATGCCCCAAAGGCGGTTACCAGCGCTGCGCACTTGCGCTCCTTCTTGGCTCTTCGCTGCAGAAGTCCGACTAGGCAATAGAGCCGGTCCAGGAAGAGCTTGATCTGTCCGCTCGGCCCCCACCCATAGATTGGCGTGGCAAATATGTAGCCGTCGGCGGCAAGGACAGCGTCGTAGTAATCCTGCATGTCGTCCTGTTGGACGCACCGTCCGGTCTCTCTGCACCCTTCACAGCCTCTGCACCCCGCGATCCTTAGTTCCGCCACTCTGATGAGCTGCACTGTAGCTCCCTCACTTCTTGCACCCTTCATTGCGTGTTCAAGGAGAATGTCGGTGTTCCCGCCCCGGCGGGCGCTTCCGTGCACCGCGAGTATCATCAATTCGGAATCCCGTTCCCAATTGGGTTGCGTACGATAAAAGCGTTTCATGGTCGTGGGTTGGCGACGGGACCATCCCGTATCTCGGGGCTGTCGTTGTCCATGTCGGTCTCTCGCAGATAAGCCTTTCCTTCTGAGGATCGTTTCATGCCCCGGCGCAGCCCACCTCATCTATCTGTGGCCTGGTCGAAGCACTTGCGGCCGAAAGGCTCACATGTAGGTTCTCCTTTGCTCAATGGCTTCGAAGAAGCCATCTTCTGTGCATTCGGAAAGATAGCCACGGGATCGGAGGCAAGAGGCGGTTCCCTCGGATCCTACTGCTAGAGGGTCGACCGAGTTGCTGCGACTTGCCTATACAGCCTCCGTCTGACCATTAACGTCCAGAGAACCATTGTGGATGCTAGGAGAGTGGCCATGATGGCCAGCCACTCGATTAGGTATATCCAGAGGAGAGCCCTCTGCCGGAGCTTCATCGATTCCTGAGAAACGGCCTGCAATTTCACCAGCACCCGGTCCAGCATTTCCCAGGCGGCGCTGTGGTCGCCTTGGACATAGAGCTGCTCGGCCACCCTTCTTTCCTCCTCTAAGTCCATGATGAGTTTCTCGACCTTCAGCGTATTGGCACCGAACCTGCCTATGAAGTCGATGAGGGATGACGCAAGCGACCTCCTGGCCCGGTATTCGGTGAAGCCGAGACGGAGTGCCCGCGCCAGGTTCGGATCATCAGGCAGGGGAACGTTGGCCACATAGCATGCATGGTTCAGTACGAGATCGATGTAGTAGTCCCAGTTTCTCTCCGTTGCATCGGGAACATTGTCCCAGCCCATCGGGATGATGAGGGTGGTGCCCGACCCGTAGGTGCCTCCCACGATGGCGTCCTCCCTCCCGGTCCGCCACACCGTATGGACCGTGGATCCCTCCCTGGCCATCTGGATGCCGTGGCTCCCGACCCCCGTGAGCGCGAACTTTTCAAGGCCGGGAAGATTGACGAGGGGATGGCCGGACACGACGTCCATGTATGGTGTGAGGGCGTTCTGCTTGCCGACAACCAGATCAACCGGATAGGCCTGGTACAGCACCGTGGCCATCCACGCTTCGGCATCGTTGCCTGTCCAGTCCGTGACCCCGTACCACCCCATCTCGACTAGGGAAAGGCCGAGCCCCTCATCCTCGACGGCATCGTGCATCCAGTGGAAGTGCTTATCCTCGAGGATGTAGGGTACGAAGTCGAAGAGCTCTATTGCGTCGTAGTTTGAGACGAGCTTCTCCCGCGTTCTTGGAACGTAGATGCGTACGAAGCGTTTGCTGGTCTCGACATTGGCGACATCCCCGGCTGGTATCACAGTGAGGCTCACCATCGGATCGGACAGGAGGAAGTATGTGGCATCTTGATGGGATGACGCGGTCTCGCCTATCATAAGCATGCGAATCCTTCCGGTTGCCGGGTCGACTTTGGGTGTGCACAGTCCTACGGGAAAGACCGAGATGAGAACAAGCATGAGCAGGGAGTGCTGCCTTCTTGGCGATCCGACGGTCTTGACCTGAAGCATGTCGCGACGGAGACCTTCTCGTCCCTCTCTGCCGGGGAACTGCACGGACCCCTCCGGTTCCCTGATGCGCGTTTCCCCGTTGAGATCGGTGGCTATGATCATACGATCATCATCCCTCGCCACCATGATCTCGTCCTTGCCATCTTGGCCTCCCCCAGGGCCAAAGCCATTACCGAGACTAATCTCATGCTCATGTGCCAGAGACCCCTCCAAAACCGGGTCTTGCTGTTAGAGTGATGCGAGGCCATCTTATCTTTCTTATGACGACGTATATCGTCTTGTGACGTTTTGCCGAGGGAATGTCGAGAGCGGTGGTGGTAAAGCATCTCTTCCATGGGATGATGGGCTCACTGTCACCCTGCTACGGAGTCCCCTTCGGATAGTGATCGTAGGCTCCAATGCTTCAATGAACAAGATTCACGGGATTCGAATTGCGCCTGGGCCGGGTGCACGGATCATGGCAACTCGGCCACGTAGATCTGGGGAGATCCTGAAAGGTCCGATGTGTAAACGACCTTCCTGCCGTCCGGAGAGAAGCACGGATGGGGATGAATAGCCGTGGACGAATTGGAGTAACAAAGGGTCTTTACGTCGGATTCGGGGACGTCGATGAGCTTTATTCCGTCATCGGGCCAGTTCGTATCGGCCACGACCATCGAACAGTCTCGGTTCGGGCAACAATGCCAGAAGTTGCCCCGCTCGGCCAGCATCTGTGTTCTCTCCGTCAGCGGGTCGACGGACTTCACAGAAAACGTGTTGGGCTTCCTGTCAAAGGGTCCGGACGTGAAGGCGATTCGCCCGTCGCCCGACCATGCCTCGTGGGTGACCAGTTCTCCGTTCTTCTGGTGATATAGAGGCCTCATCTCCTTGCCGTTAATGGCTACGATCCACAGCCTCTGGTTGGTCTCCCCGCCAGCCCAGTGAGTCCAAGCAACTGAGAGAAGTGCTGCGTGCGCCGTGGAGGGTATGAGATGGCTTAGATGTCTGTGGTCTCGATGGAAGATCGTCGCGTGCCCGCCTTTACGTGGCGCCTTGACTAGAAGGGAATACCTCTCTCCCGTGCAGCAGACGGTCAGGTACCGGCCATCACAGGTCTGGCCGATCTGGCCGCAGTGAATCGCCTCATCGGGGATCTGGGAAATCACTTCCCGATCCTCGCTCGATATGTCTCTGCGCAGGATGCAGCGGTTGGAGACATAGAGCATCGACTCTCCATCCGATGAGACAACTGGACTGGTGATTCCACCCATCGCGATCGGTGTGATGCGACCGCTCGGCCATTCTAGGAGGTAGCATCCCGCACTTCCCGCCCGATCCGAGAGGAAGATGAGTCCGCTGCTGTCTGGAAGCCAGACAGGGTGGGTGAAATAGGTATGGTGACTCCTTCCTACCGACGTTGCCCGCCACAGCGTTCCGTAGATACCGCTCTGCTCCATCCGCCTTTTCTCGATCATCGTGATCGACGTCCGAAGCCTTTGGCGCGGGCTGAAAAGTGAATCTGGACGACGTCGAAGATCGCGGAGGGCAGGTATCTTCGCAGTAGTTGATCCTTGAGGGCGAAGCAGATTCCTAGGACCAGCCTTCGTGATGTCGTTGTTGTTGATTTCATTGGGTTCCTGGTGCATCCGACAGCCTGCTGAGCCCGCTTGCGCCGATCCAGCCCGCAATGGCAGAGGCGAGTATATGGAAGAGGCGTGTCACACAGCATCGGGGGCCAGTCAATCCGAACTCTCTCCGCCCTCACAGGTACTTTGGATCGTACCTGTTGAGTCAGAACGACTCCTCCTCGGATTGTGGCTCGAGGACAGGGCATCATTGATCCCATCATATCCCGGCGCATCCCAAGATGCCTGGAGAACAGACCCATGTGGATATTAGGTGCGTTGCTGTGCAGCCCCCGGTACTGCCCGGGCAGGTCTTGAGTTCCCCCGTCCAAATCCGGATCAAGGTCACGGAAAGCATGGCACTGCGTGACCCGGATACCTCCGGGTCATCCTCTTCCTGTCCAAGTAGGTCCACGCGCGTCCGATACCTCACCCAGGTCGATCCCTCCAGACGTCACTTGCTGGCTCGGTGGCTGCGTTCATCTCGATATCAGATCCTTGCTTGAAGTGAGCACGGCCACTCATGGAGGGGTCTTTCCCACTTTATGCTTCGAACCTCGCTTCGAGGATCTGGCCCATACCCTGACCGTGCAGGGCTGTATCCTAACAGGGGTCTCATCCCCGCGATCGGACCCGGGCCTGGCGCTGACAAGAGGGGGTGCCTGATCCAATTCATCCCAGTGAA
Organism: Hadarchaeota archaeon (SeqCode); assembly: GCA_964452145.1. Classification (GTDB taxonomy): domain Archaea; phylum CAYQAE01; class CAYQAE01; order CAYVLA01; family CAYVLA01; genus CAYVLA01. The sequence continues at coordinate 66,675 of CAYVLA010000006.1, read as the reverse complement.
GGCTGAGAGAAAGCTCGGCGGGAACCGATCCGAAATTCGCGGCGATGAGGTACCGGTTGCCATCCAGCCCCTTGATATGGACAGCTCGCAGAGCGGGTGGGGCGACGTCGATGATGGGTGAGGGGTTGGCACTGGCCCATGATCTAGTGCACCGAGGAGATGCACCTGATAGCACCGCCCACCCCGAATCGAGGATCAATGTCTCGGGATCAACGGCGCGCGTGCCGATCAGACAGGGCCAGCAGATCTCCTCCACGAACAGGCTTCCGTAGCGCCCGCCCCGTCGATTGATCGACCGGCTCACTTGGATCTGTTCTGCCCCGAACAGTCCGACGACTCCCAAGCAGCCGTCAATGTTCACCCACCTGCTGTGCAGGTTGAGGACTTCGTCCCGCTTGGGCGGGGCAACGAGTGTCGATTTCTCGCCTTCTGTTGAGATCGCTCGACTGCGGCCGTTGTAGACATCGTTGGGCACATTGAGGTGAAGTCCCTTGACTTCTGCCACGTACGTTCTGCGGTTGGCCGTGCGGCATAGCTCCATGCCGATCACCGTGTGGGCGTCGGGCAAGGCAACAAAGGCGATCTGGTGCAGCGCCGACTCCGTCCCCTTCCAGCCCTCGGGGATGCAGAGCCTCATTCCCTCCAACACAGCGCCGCAGGTGGCGAACCCACCCTCGAAGTTGGTTATGGTGTGACAGACCAGCTGTCGTTGGCGTGTCTGTCCGCCCGTGACGGTGCCATCATCGCCGACGAAGCGTATCACGCCCGTGAGGTTCTGTTGCCATTCGGCTAAGTGTCCCTTCTGCGGAGGCTGGCACATGCCCTGGGTGAGCCCGTGGGCTCGCCAGGAAAACGATGCCAGTCGTGTCCGGCTACGGTGGAGGACGGCGCCGTGCTCGGGTTCGCACCATGTTCCGGCGACTGCATCCTCGAACTGATTGAGGTCCTTCGTCGCAGATCGACACTCGACGATATCGTTCCAGGCCAGCGCCGTGCCCAGAGCACACGCCCTGTCGGACTCCAGGCGGGTGAAGTAGTAGGGGTTCTCCTCATGAAGGAGGGAGAGCCGTTCGCCGTAGAAGCTACCATCCTGATTGGCTGCTTGCTCCCTGCTGATCAGTCTGATCTGCCGCTCGGCCAACGTGAGTGCGAAGGGGTCCTGCCAGCGGTCGGCAGCGTACAGCAAAGAGGGCAGGAGGTACTCTTGACAGTACGCGTACCGCACCCTGCTGTCTCCTCCTATGCGTGCAAGTCGTCCATCCCAGAATATCATCCGGCGCACAGTGGACCAGAGATCGGACTGGTGATGGTCTAGGGTCTCCGGGCGTGGAAGCCCCTGGGACTTCAGGTCGAAGTGCAGCATGGCCGCGTTCGACATGCAGATCACCATGTATCCGACGTTCAGGTAGCCGTGGTGGTCCAGTGCAAGGTTGGGGAAGAAGTTGGGTCCTACGAAACGCTCCCGGATGGGTCGCCCAGCCAAGGGTGTGGAATCCGAACCGTCGGCTGGCACGCTAACGGCGTTGATGAGGTACTGATGGGCCTTTTCGCGCCAGCGGGGTGCACGGCGGTGTTGTGGGTACATCGCTGCGGTTCGCCAGAGCAGCGCGCCGTTCCACAGATTCGATTCCGGGACATTCATCCCGCTATCGTTCCACGCGCCGGCCACGATGCCTCTGTGCTTCCCGCGCCGCATGCAATCGGCTATCCATGAGGCTTCGCTTACCAAGACGCGACTCAGGGCAGAGCGGTCACGGTCTGTCAGATGGGGCTCCAGCAAGTAGACGCCGTACATCATCCGCTCGATGCCCAACGCGCTGATCCAGGTGTGCCCCCACCGGGTCCCATCCGTGCACGACCCCTTACCGGTCAGGTGGCTTTCCAGGCTGAAGCGGAGTGCTGCAAGCGCGCGTTCTAGGGCCCACTTCCTGTCGATGCCGGGTAGCTTCCCGCCTTTGCACGCCAAGGCTGCCATCGCCCCGGCGTACTTCTGGTTGGTCTGGACTCCCCAGCTGTTGTATCCGGTGCCGTAACAGCCCAGAGGCTGACCTTCGCTGGTCTGGGGCAGATCGTACCAATGCTTCTCGGCCCCTCTAGCCCAACGTGCCAGCAAGGCGCAAGCCGGAGCGCTAACGGTCATGGTCCCTTCCCGCCTCTGGGGGTTGCTTGGCGGCGACGCATGCCGGGACGAACCGGAGCTTCACAACCGCCGGGCCGGAGATGAGCCTGATACTCGTGCTGCGCGAATCCGCATCCCTGATTGGCCACGCCCCGATCGAGTGGGAGATCGGTGAGATCCAAGAGCATCAGGGCCTGTCGGCTGATCAGTGCCGGATCGGCCGCCGGATTCATCTGCTCACTGTGTGGTGACGGGATCATCTGTCGCCCCGGGTTTGCATCCGGGTAGATATCTGGCTTTCTTATCTGCACTCGCCGAAGCGGCCGGTTCATGGACGGTACTTCCCTAGTTCGAAGAAGCTCTTCATCATGGCCTCGCAGTTGGCCAGGGGAACATCGGGTCCAAGCTCTCCGCAGGCAATCCATCCCCCGTCGTAGACCGCGAAGTGTTGGATCGCTTCGAGCACGTGTCTGCGGACTTGCGCCGGCGATCCGTAGGGTAGGACGGTCTGCCTGTCCAGCCCGCCCCTTATGCAGATCCTTCCGCCACAGATGCGTTCCAGCTCGTCCATGTTATGGACGTTCAGCTGGGGGTTAAGGACGTCTACGCCCAGATCGATGAGATCCGAGACGATATTCAGGATGAATCCGTCGCTGTGGAAATGCACCTTCGCTCCCAGCCTGCGGACTGCGGAAAACATCTTGCGGTAGCGAGGCCTGAAGATTCGTCTCCAGAGGGACGGGCTGACCATCAGCGCATCCTGGGTGCCCCAGTCGTCTGAGAAAACGATACCGTCCGCGCCGCGCTCACACCATATCTTCGATAGGGCTATGTCATAGTCCACTACGGCGTCCGCAAGCTCGAGAAGCCTTGCGTTCTTGGTGTGCAGATCGACGAAGACGTTTCTCATCCCTCGGAGCCACTGCAGCCTCTCGAAAAGGTTGCCACCGTACATGCAGACGTACTTGTCCTCTGACGCAATACCCCCGGCATCACCCCTGTGGTGCCTCAAGAACACGGACTTGGATGGGTCTGGGTCCGGGATGCGGTAGTCCTCGAAGTTGTCCCAGTTCTCCAGCGGGTGGCCCTTGGGCTGCCCCATGTATCCATCGTTTAGCTTGACCCAGGTGATCCCCCACTCGTCCGTGGTAGAGCCTCTGTCGGATCCCTCGAGGGTGTCCCGGGAGGGCGTGGCCTGTGAGTAGTCGGATGGATATCGGGCAAGGATCGCAGCGAAGTCGACCCCGTGTCTTCTGAGGGTGGCATACCTGTAGGAATGCATGTGGGGCATCCTATCGGGTCCGTCGAACTCTATGGCTCGGATGACCCGTTCCTTGCTGTGCATCTTGGATCTCTCTCAGATGGCTGTGGTAGGGAGATTGAAGGTCTTCAAATAGGTCTTCGGTGTTGGCGGGAGCCCGCCTCCTTTAGACTGAGAAATGTCTGGAGGGGCTGTTCAAATACGATGGCGGGCATGATTGTCTGGGAGTACGAGTCAAATCCCCCCAGAGAGTAAGGTCCAAAATGGTGATGATCGTGTCATATGGTGTCGAAGTGAAGAAGATGATGGATTCCCGGGGGGGGCGTCTGCTGTTACCCCCTGACTGGCGGCAGGCCGAAGTTGGCCCGACGCGGCAGCTTTACGTTGTGAAAAGAAGCGGCTATCTCAAGGTCATACCGTACCAGGCAACGGATGAAGAAAGAAGAGGAGGCCGAGTCACAGAAACCGGCGACACCAGAAGCTGGTAAAATGCAGGCCGTTCAGACGGGCTCGCCCTTGCTAGGCCTTGTGCAGAGATGTGCTGCCTCGCGATATTTAAGGGAAGCCCTCTGTTTCATGAGCATGGGCTTCGGCATAGGGGCTTCTGCCGTCGTCCTTGTGGTCCTGATCGTTCCTTTTGGAGCATGGTGTCAGGACGTCATCAAGGTGCTCGCCATGGGGCAGGTCGACCCCAGCTACAGCCCCTTATCAGACTTCTTCAGGGCCGAGCCGTCCTTGGAGGGGACGCTGGTCGTCTCCCGGTCCATCCACGCCGGCCTCTACAGCATTGAGCAGCTTCGCAGGTTCATCCGCATATACATGCCCCGGTCGTACGAGGCCCTTCTGGTCTACGACTTCTTCGTCTACGATCAGCCGTTCCTGGACTACCATGATGATATTCAGATCCAGTGGATGTATCGAGCCTTGAAGGAGCGGGGGGTCGGTGCCCTCGGCTTTACTCAGAGCGCGTACCCCGAGATGTATGTCCCGTGGATGAGCTCGGACCTGTCAAAGGCCTTCCCGCACGATCAGGAGAGGTTCATCTCCCTTTCGCACGATAACATAGAAGCCTACAACCTCGAGATCGTGGACGACCGATCGCTTGCCCCCGTGATCAGGCCCTACAAGGCCCTTGGAATCGAGAAGGTCAAGCCCTTTGGTTATACCCGCCTACTTTTCGCCAAGGAAGGCGCCACGGAATGGGCCAGAGCAAAAGACATACCCTTCAAGCTGGGCAAGACCAGTTGCCCGTTGTTGCTGTCTTGGGAATTTGGGGACAGGAACTCCAGGATCTGGGCAACGGGGGACCAGTTCGTGAGTCCCATGTGGGGATACTGGTGGGGAGGGGACGGCCAGGAGAGATACGCGCTGGGCATCTTCACCAACATAGTCTGGTATTCGCTCCGAAGGGAGCTGCCATCGGACCCACTGCTTGTCCAAAGGCTTAGGAGCGGGTTCAGGGACTACGTCCTCAGGGTTGGGGTTCTGTACTCTTTGTTGGATTTCGTAGAGAAGTTCGGCGCAAGCAGCCAGAGCCTGCAGCAACAGGTCGCGGGGGCCGACTCCCTCGTGGATCGGGCGGGAAGGGACTATCTCTCTCAGGACTTCGAGTCATGTCAGACCCGTCTCCGGGAGGCCTTTGACCTGATCTACACGATCGAGAAGAAGGCGGTCGCTTTGAAGGGAAGAGCCCTGTTCTGGGTCTACGCGGTGGAGTGGTGTGCCGTCACGGGCACGTTCGGATTGGTGGCCGTTGCGACGTGGACCCTGATGGTTGGACGGCGGCTGTACAGGGAGACGGGGGTGACAAGACAACTCTAAGAATGCCGTTCAGGTCGCCGTGCACCTGATGGTCGGGACCGTTCGAGAAGCAATCTCCGGGCGACACTCGTATATTGACCTGAATCGTCCATCATCCCCCGGTCAGGGCCGGATCTTGCCGAGAAAGGTGACTCCCGTGAAGCTGTGCATCCAACCGCCCGCGACCAGTTTCACGGCCCAATCGCAGAGCTCACATTGTTATGGGGCGAGTTCACTGCACGGCTCTCACGCTGATGTCGAGGTGATCCAAAGAAATGGTCGACGACGCCATCTCCCGGGTGCTGTCTGGCATTGATCCTTGCCGCCTCCCGTCCAACCTGTCATGCCTTACAAGAGACCCGTTGCGCTTTCGGAAGGTGAACCACACTCTCCCCGGGCACCCGGGGACGACGCTCGACGAAGCGGATGACTTCATCCAGGCAAAGTTGGCATCATGGGGCTACGAGGTGAAGAAGGAGGGCGTGCGCGTCCAAGCGTTCCGACGTGACGAGTCCAAACCGAAGGCCCACCAGTATGGCAAGCCGGATCCGCAAGATCCTTGGTACATCGCCTACAACCTCTATGCGGAGAGGCTCGGCATAGAGAAGCCGGATGAGATCATCGTCATCTGTGCCCACAAAGACTCGCAGAGCTGGGTGGATTCACCTGGTGCCTACGACAACGCTGTCGGCACGGTTGCGTTGCTGGAGATCGCCCGCGTCCTTTCTCGCTCCATGCCGCGTCGCTCCGTCCGGTTCCTTTTCTGTAACGAGGAGCACACGCCGTGGACCAGCGTGGCTGCCGCGCAGGCCTCTAGAATGCGAGGGGACAACATCATCGCCGTATTCAACACCGATTCTCTGGGTGGGAAGTCGCAAGCCGACGTGGAGCATGGTCGGAAGACAAATGCCACTCTCTACACCACGCCCGAAGGCCGGCGATTGGCCGACCTGGTATGTGAGGTGAACGAGGATTACGGCATTGGACTGGAGCAATCCGTCTACCCGCGTCAGCAGCCCGGAGACGACGACGGCTCGTTCGTGAACGCCGGCTTCCCGGCTGCCATCGTCAACGTCGGCTCCCACCCCTACGCTGACCCGAACTACCATCTTGAGACCGATGTCCCTGAATTGGTGGACATCCCAAACGTCGCGATGGCGACCCGGGCGATCCTGGCGGCTGTTCTCACCGTCGTTCGCGATGGCCCGTGAGATGGAGGGGGTCGTGTGCGGCCGGTAACGGCAGTTACGTGTCCGGCACTGAGTGGGGTCAGCTGTTCATCAGTGCTGTGACGAGGCTGACATGTCTTCCTGCAGGTGCCCAGAAGGGGACGAAGCGGAGGGTTTGGAGTCTGGATCTCGGACAGGCGCGAAGCTGCGATTGCCAATCGGTGCATTGGCTAGACGAAACGATTCGGTGAAGGCCGCGGCGGCACGACACTTGGCGTGGCCGGGTAGATGGGCTGGTGCAACGCTGTCCTCAGGGATGTGTGGGATGCCGCAAGAGACAGTATTCCGCAGTGTTAGAAAAAGCTTTGAATCCGGTGCATGCTGAGGCCCCATGGTCAATGGCGTGGATTGTTCCAGAGCCCCAGACAAGTGACCGAGACAGGTCAGCAGGCGTGGCGGTGAGCCACGAGGAGGATGCGAGGCAAGGCTCCCAGGCTCGCGTGGTTTCCCGACGGTCACGACAAGTCTGCTTTCAGAGAGCACAACACATACCAATCCCGATGCTTGGCATCACGCGAGGTTTCCCATGATGAGCGAGACCGCAGCTGAGCCGATCTCCGACAACCTCTTCGTTTACAGGGATACCTGCAACGTGTACGTGGTGAGGAAGGGCAGGGATTGTCTTCTTGTGGACTCCGGGTCAGGTTCCATCCTTGGCGAGCTGCCCGGAATCGGCATGCGCCGTGTGGAATGGGTTCTCCACACCCATCACCACCGGGATCAGTGTCAAGGCGACCACCTTCTTTCGCGGAAAACGAGGATAGCCGTCCCATTTCACGAGCGTCCCCTCTTCGAGGCCGCCGAGAACTTCTGGCGAAACAAGCAGATATACGACAGCTACAACGATCAGTCCACTTACTTTGCGCTCACCAGAAGCATAAGAGTCGACGCCTCGCTTGTGGATTACGAGACTTTCACTTGGCGCGGCTACAGCTTCCATATCCTTCCGGCCCCTGGCCACACCCATGGCTCGGTCTGCCTGCTGGGCGAGGTGGATGGGACCAAGGTGGCCTTCACAGGGGACATGATCCACTCGCCCGGCAAGGTATGGAGCCTCACCGAGTTGCAGCACTCCTATGGCGGCGTGGAGGGCGTGGATCTGAACGCTTTCTCGCTGCGCGATCTAGCCAGACAGAGGCCCGACCTGCTCCTTCCGTCACATGGGGAGCCGATGCGGAACGCCGACGCGGCCATCCGGAAGACGATCGACAACCTGAGAGAGTACCATAGGTACGTCTCCTTCCAGCCCCTGACGATCGACAAGCCATTGAAACAGGTTCTACCTCATCTCTTGGTCGCCCCGCATGCATGCTGCACGTTCTACGCGCTGCTCAGCAAGTCGGGAAGGGCGATGTTGATCGACTACGGTGCGGCCAGCGGGAACCACTTCTACGCCCACCTGAGGCAGTTCGAGTCTTGGGAGTTCCAGAGATTCGTCGAACACTCCATACACGAGTTGCGGGAGAACTGGGGCGTGAAGTCGGTGGATGTGGTGATACCCACACACTACCATGACGATCACACCTGCGGAATTCCCCATCTGCAGAAGAGACACGGGGTCCAGCTATGGGCTCTTGACCGGATGGTGGACATACTCGAGAACCCGCACAGGTACAATGTTCCGTGCCTACTCCCCTATGCAATGAAGGTCGACAGGCCGATCGCAGACGGGGAGATGGTCCAGTGGGAGGAATACCGGCTCACGGTGGTGCACTTCCCAGGTCAGACCGAGTACCACATGGCCATGGGCGTCGATATCGACGGCAAGCGGGTGGTGTTCGTGGGCGACAGCATCCACGACATGGGGAAGGCACTAACCCAGCCAATCATTCATAGGAACCTGGTGACGGCGGAGAGCCATGCGAAATGCGCCCAGAGACTGGTCGAGCTGAAACCCGATTTCCTGGCCCACGGTCACGGTGGTTGGTTTGCCGTGGACGACGCCAAGGTTCGAACGCTGGTCGACAGAGCCGCTGGTACTAATATGATGTTCGACTCCATTCTGCCACCTCCGAGCGTCATCGGTGTCAGCCCCGGTTGGCTGCGGCTGGTCCCCTACCAGAGTAGCGTCGAGGCCGGAGGCCGGGTGGAGCTTGCTCTGGAGATGCGGAATCACTTCGGCCGGCGCGTTGCGCTGGAGGCGAGGCCTATCACTCCCCGGGGATGGTCTAGCAGGCCGGAGGTCGGATTGGCGGAGATCGATGAGGATCAGGTCGGCAGGGTTCCCTTCTCGATTGCGGTAGGCCGGAAGAAGGACCGATACGCCTTGGCCGCAGATGTCAGGCTCGACTCAAGGCTTCTGGGGCAGATAGTCGAAGCGATCGTGACGGTCACGTAATGGCATCCGTGGTCCACGACGTTGAGCTTCTCTGTGCGGACAAGTTCTGGGCTGCACTTCCAGGAATCCTCCCGATGTGTGAGAACTCCTGTCGTCTGAAGCCCGAGGAGTGGCTGAACGTGCGCCAAGCAATCATGGGCTTCTCGTCGTCACTACTTCGCGATACAGCTTTCTTCTCACCATCAGGCTCCAGACAGCCACGCCGGTGATCATGAGGGTCGATGTCACCACAAGCCACTCCACGATCCATACCCACAGCATGGCTCTTGCCTTGACCCTGACGGCCTCACCCTCGATCGCCGCAAGGTCGGAGTTGGCTTGCTTGACCGTTGTCAGGGCCGAACCGTATTCTTGGAGGACGTATTGGCTGTCTGCCTGACGACGGACGAGTGCTGCTTCCCTCATCTTCTCCTCCAACGGAAGGACGTTGCCGCCCATCTGATCGACTAGTGCCAACAGCGAGATCAGCACCTGCGTTCTCACCCGGTTCTCGAGCATCTCGGACCTGACTACGTGGACCAGCTCGATATCCCGCGGTATCATCCTGCCCATCGTGTAGTATATCGAGTAGACGCAGAAGTCGATGTATGGGTCCCAGAGCTGGAAGGATTTACCCCAGTCCGGCGTCCAGTCGGTGCAGAAGGCGAAGCTCCGCCCGGGCCCAACATCCCATACGATCATGAAGGGTTCCGCCGTGTTGCTGGTCTGGGCAAGCAGCTTGGCTCCCTCCTTCCGGGTCACCCTGTTGTACCCGTAGAAGGGCGGACAAGAATCCCACGGAAACGCGAGCATGAGCGGGTCGTCCGGAGAAGTCACCACCGGCGTCCACGGGCCCGGCCCGGTTGCCTCAAGGATGAGGGAAACGGGGAGGATCTCCCCCACGCTCGTCTGGCCCCATGCTGAGGGGAATCCGGCATGCCCGCCGAAGGAGGATATCCCGCCGAACATCATGAGCGACATGCCGTCCTGTCTAACCGCCTTCGAGAACCAGTCGATGTGGAAGCCGGGCAGGTTCTCGGCCTTGACATCGCTGAGGAGGATCAGCACCCTGGTCTCGACCAGTTCCTCGTAGTTCCTAGGCATATACAGTCTCAGGGCGCGTGCCACCTCCTTGGAGGTCCACCAGACCGTGCCGATCACCGCCGGCACCGCAACGACGTGGAGAGCCGGATCATCGCTCACGATGTTTATCGGGCTCGTGGTGGGCTTGCAGTCCCCGATGTAGTATACCCTCGGGATCTCGGCTCCCAAGCAGACCGGAAGGAGTCCTGGCATCGTCAGGAGAGCGATTGTCAGGGAGACGCGGGTGTGGGCATGTTTCCTGTGACGCATGTCTGTCGTTCCTCCGCCCCGGCTTGAGAGATGCGGCACCCGTCTAATATAGTTAACAGACCAGCCCACCAGCCGTCTGCCCTACCCGAGATCGGCCAAAGGCCTAGGACAACTCTTCATCGACTTGGGGCGATGATGTCCCAGGCCAGATTGGGCGTGGGGTGTTGCTGGAAGATGGCTCTCCTGTTCTGTTGCTGGTCAGCAGTGAGGAGAGTGAGGTATGCAGTTACCTTGATGGACGGATTTCTCGAATGACATGATTCTGATAATTGTTCCAGAAATCATCACTGCGTTGGCACCGGAGCATCAGTAGTCTATGCCTCTTCGTGCTTGCATGTCCCGTGAGTGAGGATGTTTTACTTCCACGAACTCCGTCACCAGTTGGGCGGCCGAGATCAGTTCGTCGGGGGCGTGCCGACCGGTGAGCACGAGTTCGACGTTGTCAGGCCTCTGGGAGATCAGCTCCAGTACGTCGGATGATTTGAGCAATCGGAAGTGCAGTGCGACGTTAACCTCATCCAATATGACTACGTCGTAATCCCCGCTGCATACAACTTCTCTTGCACGCTGCAGGGCTTCCTTGGCCAATCGATGATCCTCGAAGAAGATTCCATCCATGGGGCCCGGTCGGCCATACTGGGCTATCTGCAGGTCGGGAAAGAGCCTTTTTGCTGCGACCACCTCCCCGGAGTCCTGCCTCTTCAGGAATTGCACCATGTATACCCTCATACCATGTCCTATGGCTCGCAGCGCCAAACCGAAGGCGGCTGTGGTCTTACCCTTTCCGTCACCAGTGTACACCTGGACCAAGCCTCTCTCCAGCCTCTGCGTGGGCATGTGGACATATACCGCGTTGCAGAAGATAAACCGATTCCCTACTTGGCTTCTCCAAGCAAGGGGCCACTTCGGGAGAAGGCCTGCCGGCCCTTTCTGCGTGGCGTGCGAGTTCGCGTGTCATTTCCGGAGAGTCCCTCCGCGCCGTGGACGCGGCATCGCACCCGTGATCTCCTTGAACGCCTGCGAGAGCGAATGATCCTTAACAGCGTTGACAGCCAGCCATCGCCTTCGCAAGGGCGGCCATTCTAAGGGAGAACGAAGAAGGCTGAAGTGGGGCGGCAAGGTCCAAAAAGGACGTCCAGACCTAGGATTGAGGGACGAGGATCAGCTCGAGGGCCCCATGTACCATCAAGTCATGTGAGCCTTTCCCGAATCCGGTGCGCCTGGGTCCCATATTCCTAGGTCCTAGGGAAATCCGTATAAACGTTGTCGTTGCAGGAAGTCAAGCGCAGAAGCGAGGAGTTCGCCAAGAGCCCCCATCTCTCGAGGGTATCCGAACTGGCTGAGGAGGTGTCAAGTCTTTGAGTCTGGCCTTGTTGATCGATCTCGGCAGCACGTTCACCAAGGTCGTGATTGCGAACCCGGAGAGGGAGACGATAGTTGCAGAATCGAAAGCAGTGACGACAGCGACCACGGACATAATGGACGGCCTTAGAAAAAGCCTCGATCAGATCCCTCAGTTCTCGGAGCTGAGCTCGTATGGCTTCGACCACAAACTCGCCTGCAGCAGCGCCAAGGGGGGCTTGAAGGTGATAGCCGTCGGGCTCGTTCCCGAGCTCACTGCAGAGGCTGCAAGGAGGGCGTCCTTAGGTGCCGGAGCAAAGGTCTTGGCTGCCTTTTCCTACGGGTTGACGATCCGTGAACTGCGGGAGATAGAGGACTTGGAGCCGGACATCGTACTGCTTTCCGGGGGCATCGATGGGGGCGATACGAAGGTGATCCTGCACAATGCCCGGGTTCTTGCGGGCTCTACGCTTCAAGTGCCGGTAATTGTGGCCGGAAACAAGGAGGCGAGGGATGATGTGGCGGGCGTTCTACGATCGAGTGGAAAAGAGGTGAGGGAGACGGAGAACGTGATGCCCGAGCTTGGGGAGTTGAACATAGAGCCGGCAAGGGAGATGATCCGGGAAGTATTCTTGGAGCGGATAGTCCGCGCCAAGGGACTGAGCCAGGTGGAGGACCTCGTTCACATCCTTCTGCCCACACCATCGGCTACGTTGAAGGCCTCTGAGTTGCTCGCAGATGGCACTGAAGCGGAATCCGGCTTGGGAGACCTGATGGTGGTCGAGGTTGGGGGAGCGACCACGAATATCCACTCCGTATCCGAAGGAAACCCAACCCATTCCAGAACGATCCTTAGAGGCCTCCCCGAGCCCTATGCCAAGAGAACGGTTGAGGGGGATATGGGGTTGCGCGTCAGCGTGGATTCCCTTCTGAAGGTGTGCGGTGCCAGCAAGATCCTGGAAATGACTGGTCTCGGAATCAGCGAGGACGAACTCAAAGACAGAATAGCCGAGCTTTCTCTCAACGTGGGACGGGTTCCCCGAACAAGGGAGGATTACCAGATCGACCAGGCCCTGGCACGGGTCGCTGTCGATGTTGCCGTGACAAGGCATGTTGGGAAACTGCGGGAGATGTTCAGCCCCTCCGGATCGTTCCTGATACAGGAGGGCAAAGACCTGAGCAACATCGGAAGTGTGATCGGCACTGGAGGCCCGATAGTTCACAGCTGGAATCCGCGTAGAATATTGGAGGAGGCCTGCTCTCGCGGCGACAACCCGCTGTTGCTCAAACCGAAACGGCCCAGGCTGTTTGTGGACGAGGAGTACATCATGTGGGCAATGGGTCTGCTCTCTTTCGCTGCTCCTGATTCTTCGTTGAGGATGATGAAAAAGTATTTACGTGAACTGTGAAGGACCCATATGAGGAATATCATCAGAGCAAGGTGGAACCTTGAGTGCCCGGCGGAAGCCTAGACGAATCATTGTTGCTGGTGCCATAGGCGAGGACATTCATGTGGCCGGAATCTTCAACTTCCTGAACCTCGCGGAGCAGTATGGGTACCGGACCTCTTTCCTGGGTGCCGCGCTGTCTCCCAGGGAACTCGTGGGCGCAATCCGCGAGGCAGACCCCTACATAGTCGGCGTCAGCTACAGGCTGAGCCCGGAATCGGGCAGCTACCATTTGGCGTCCCTGAAGAACGCGCTCAGAGAGGCTGGTCTGCTTGAAAGGAAATATGCCTTCGGCGGGACCCCTCCTGTAGCCAAGGTTGCCAGGGATATGGGCATCTTCGAGGCAGTCTTCGACGGAACCGAACCCGTGGATGACGTCATATCCTATCTGAGAACCCAGGAGCGGGCAGGCCCCGCTTCGGAATCGTACCCGAGTACCTTGGTCGACAGGATTGAGTGGAAGAGGCCTTACCCGGTAATCCGGCATCATTTCGGACTCCCGTCGCTTGAAGAGACCTTCCGAGGAATCCGGAGGATCGCGGAGTCCAAGACGGTCGACATCATATCCATTGCACCGGATCAGGACGCACAGGAGAACCTCTTCCATCCCGATAGACAGGACCCGCAAAGGAAGGGCGCCGGAGGCGTGCCTCTCAGAACGCGCGACGATTTCGTCGAGCTATACAGTGCGACCCGGTGCGGCAATCATCCCTTGCTGAGATGCTACCAAGGCACCAGCGATCTGTTCGAGATGGCTGAGATGCTGGTCGAAACCATCCGGAACTGCTTCGCTGCCATACCTCTCTTCTGGTTCAGCAGGCTGGACAAGCGAGGCCCGCTGGCGCTTGAGGAGGCCATCAGGGTTCATCAAGAACTGATGAGATGGCATGGCGAGAGGGACATCCCGGTGGAGTTGAATGAGCCCCATCACTGGGAGCTACGGTCTTCTTCTGACACGATCGCCGTCGCGGTCGAGTTCCTAAGCGCATACAACGCCAAGAGGATGGGAGTTCGGCACTATGTGGGAACTCGCATGTTCAACCTGCCTCCTGGAGAGTCCTTCTTGATGGACTTGGCCAAGCAATTGGCCAAGAAGGACATAACGCAGAGCTTGGTTGACGATGATTTCACAATCCATACGCAGACCAGAACGGGGCTGCTCAGCTACCCATCAGACATGTCGGAGGCAAAGGGCCACCTTGCATCCTCCGTGATGCAGCAGATGGCCTTGGGACCCGAGATAGTCCACGTAGTTGGCTACTGCGAAGCCGACCACGCGGCAACACCCGAAGATGTGGTGGAGAGCTGCAAGATCGCAAGACGGGTGATCAGCAACTGCATACGCGGACTACCCGACGTGACGCTGGATCCTCGGGTTCAGGCCCGGAAGGAGGAACTGCTCGCAGAGGCGGGGACTCTGTTGGAGGCCATAAGGAGTCTGGCCGACGAGGATGTGAAGGATCCGTGGACAGATCCCGCAACTCTGAAGAGGGCGGTTGAGACGGGGCTCCTCGACGCTCCGCATCTGAAGGGCAACGAGTATGCGAAGGGCTCGATCCAGACACGGATGATCGATGGAGCATGCTACGCGGTTGACCCTAAGACGGCTCACAAAATGCCTGAAAGGGAAAGGATCAGAAGGGTCCAGCGCGATATCTCCTAGGCGGAATGAGAGCGGGGCAATCCGCGCGGATTCCGGTCAAATGGGTCATTCGGCTGAGCTCGGGCTCACCACGTGTGTCCGTGGTGCCGTCGATGATAGGGTGAGTAGATCTGCTCGGCAGTGTCTGAGTCCTAACCGCGCTGTCCGATGGCCCATTCTGTTGCACAGCATGGCACCGATCACCGGCCGGGAATGTATATTAGCCCGGAAGGAGATATGCACCTTGCAGGCTCGTGTTATGTCCGCAACTGAGAAGAATCCCAAATTCGCTGTGCTGGGTGCTGGTCACGGAGGCCTGGCGATGGCAGGGCATCTGGCGATCATGGGCCATCCGGTGAGCGTCTACACTCGCAGTCCGGAAAGGATTGACTACATTCGGGCACGCGGAGCGATCGAAGTTGACGGTGCAGTGAAAGGGCAGGCAGCAGTCAACGCAACCCACGACATAGGGGAGGCCGTGGAAGACGCCGACATCATTATGGTCGTCGTCCCTGCGATGGGTCACAGGTTCATGGCAGAACAGTGCGCATCGCACCTGAAAGACGGGCAGATCGTCGTTCTGAACCCAGGCAGGACCTTCGGAGCCGTAGAGTTCCTGCATGTCTTAAGGGAAGAGAGAAAGGTTGATGCCGATGTGATCGTTGCCGAGACGCAGACCCTGCTCTACGTCTCGAGGCACGAGGACTTCGCCAGAGCCAGAATACTCAGGATCAAGAACTCGGTCCCCCTGGCCGCCATACCGGCTCACAAGACCCCGCAGATCCTTGCGGTCATCAGGAAGGTGTTCCCGCAGTTTGTCGCAGCAACAAACGTATTGGAGACAAGCCTGGACAACATAGGCGCTATCTTCCACCCCGGGACCGCTATTCTCAATGCGGGTCGAATCGAGGACGAACACACCGATTTCGAGTTCTACATCGAGGGAGTGACCCGGTCCGTCGCCAGGGTCTTGGAGTCCCTCGATCGTGAACGAGTTGCTCTGGGGGAGGCTCTGGGCGTCCACCTGCACACGGCCCGGCAGTGGTTGTACCTTGCATACGATTCCCCCGGGAGATCTCTCTACGAAGCCATACAGGCAACCCCTGGGTACCAAGGAGTCAAAGCTCCGTCCAGCCTCGTCCATCGCTACGTGTTTGAGGATGTGCCGATGAGCCTGGTTCCCATGTCATCGCTGGGCGATCTGCTGAACGTGCCTACTCCCACGATAGACGCTTCTGTGCATGTTGCGTCTCTTCTGAACGCCACCGACTACTGGAGCGAAGGGAGAACCGTCGAGAAGCTTGGCCTCACCGGAATGGGCGTGAAGGAGATCCGTTCACTTGTCCTGCATGGGCAGGGAGTGTCGAAGGGGCCGGTGCCGCCCTAGATCCGTGAATGCCAGAATTTCGGTGACGAATGCTGACGCTGGGAAAGCGCCGAATTGTCTTCTGCCCTGCCTGCTACAACAGTCGCTCGTATCGTAATACGTCTGCCGGACGCCATGCGGACCTTGCGTCAGCTCGAATCCGGAAAATCATTATCTATGGTTCCCGGCAGATGTCCCTGCGTGGCCTCCCGGATCGCAAGACCCGCCATTGCCCTCATATTCATCATCTGCCCGGCCTGGATCTGTCTGACCGCCGCCTTCTCGCGCACCGATGAACACACGTTGAAGGCTAGGATCCTGTATCTCGGGGATGCCTCCTTCCCGCCCAACAAGCTTGTGCTCCAGTGGATCATGGCGGAGCCGAAGCTCTCCATGGTCGTCGTGCCCTGCGACGTTTACTTCATCGATCTCCCCGTGGCCCAGAAGATGACCCGGCTGTACCTGCCCAGGACATACCAGGCCCTGAACGGGAGCTATGATGCCGTGATAATCCACAACATCTCTCCCACCATCATCCCGAGCAATGTTCTGGGCTTCATTCACCGAGCTCTCGAGGAAGAGGGGCTGGGTGTGGGGCTCATCTGCTTCATGTTCTGGGGGGCCGGTGCGGGCAGCAATCAGATCGGGATCTGGATGGACCTTGCATTCTATGACGTGTTTCCTGCCGACGTCGATCTAGGCACGGATGTGCCATCACAGATGGGAAGAACCTACTGGACCGTGGTGAAGAAGGATCCGATACTCAACCTACCCGATATCGAGAAACAGCCCATGCAGGTACTGGGCAACCACGGCGGCGACATATGGCCTAGGCCGGGCAGCGTGGTCCACGCGATATGGAAGGGCAGGAATACGCCGGTTCTGGTCACAGGCACCTATGGATCGGGAAGGACGCTACAGCTGGGACAGGGCTGGCACAATCCGCCCGAACACGTATTCCAGAACTACAGGTACATGCCCGACCTGACATACAACCAGATCTACTTCCTTGCAGATATTCTTCCCCCCGAGGACCTTGAGCTTGCCCACAGGACCAGGGAGCTCTTCATCGATGTGCGTACGCGGAAGTCGGTGACGCTGTCGACGATGGAATTCGTTGACAAGTTGGGAGCTAGGCTGGACCGGATCGAGGAGGAACTCAGACTCCTTGGCCCCGCCGTCTCGGAAGCGGAGCGGAAGTACCTGACAGGGGATATCGCATTGGCGTCCGAACTCCTCCGCGCGGTCATGGAGGCCTATCCCATCATCGAGGACCATCTTGCGGATCTGAAGAGAAGGACCCTTCTGTGGATATTCGTCTTCGAATGGATCGCCGTTTCCTCCACAGTCCTGATCTGCAGCGTGACTGTGTGGAGTCTCATGGTCAGAAGAAGACTGTACAGGCCGGTTGAGAGCACCCGGCTCAGCGAAGCGGTGTCTCGGGATTCCAGCGGCCGCTGATGGCTCACGGGTGTTCGTGCCGGCCTCCCATGCCGGAGCGGATATTCTTAAGAACCTTGGACAACCCCAACAACAGGCGGAGATAGAGATGCCGAGTTTTTCAGCCGTGGAGCGCGAATACTTGGAAGGGCAGCCCGTGGGGAGACTCGCCACCGCGACTCCGGAGGGAGTCCCGCATGTCGCAGCCCTGTGCTACGCAAACGATGAGGATCTGATATACATCAACACGGATCTGGAGACCAAGAAGGGACGCAACATCCAGAGGAACAGGAAGGTCGCGTTCATCGTCGATGAGTATCTGAGCTGGGAGAAGAATCGCGGGGTCATCGTATTCGGCGAGGCGTGGTTTGAGACAAAAGGCCCCCTGTTTAGGAAGGGCAGGGAGCTTGTGTACGGCAAGTATCCGAAGTGGGAACGGACCTGGCCGATCAAGGAGGACGATGCCCAGATGCTGGTGATCAGGCCTTCCAGAACGATCGCTTGGGGCCTGCCCTGATCTGGAGGCTTCACGGCAGTTTGGGTACACTTTTCGCCGATTCAAGGTTAGCTTTGTGCCGATATATTTAAAAGGGTCGAACGCGCAGACGCCAAGAGTCGGCCATGACCAGGGTCAGGTTATGTCTTGACGCAGGTTGCTCGAGGGAGATCCTGCTAGAGGACGGTCGTTGCATAATCGAGATCAAGCAGAGATGCTCGCCCGTGCGCATCTCCCGGGACTTCAGGCTCAAATCCGATCAGATATCGCGCGAAACCAAGAGGCAGATCATCATATCGGGGGAGTTGTTCAAGGACGTCAGAGAAGGCTGCGATCTGCCGATCTAGCGAAGCCATCGGAAGAAGAGCGCGGCAAGATGGGTTCGACGCTCACCCCACAGGAATCAGGGGCCATTCTGGGAGGCCGCCCGCACACTTATAACCAGCCCGGCAGACTCTCACCGTCCACCGAATTCTGGGGACCAGGTGGTGTACACATTCCCGATGCGTCGGAGCTCGGCCCGCTCTACAGGCACACGTTGTTGGATGATATCGTTCCCTTCTGGAGCGACCATTCCCTCGACCGAGAGCACGGTGGCTACTTCACATGCCTTGATCGACAGGGAAGGGTCTACGACACCGACAAGTTCGTCTGGCTGCAGGCAAGGCAGGTCTGGACCTATTCAAAGCTCTACAACGAGGTGCAGGCCAAGTCCGAGTGGCTCGAGATCGCTTCCCTCGGTGCCGAATTCCTTCGACGCCACGGATCCGACGAAGGCGGCAACTACTACTTCGCCCTGAATCGAGAGGGCAGGCCGCTGGTGCAGCCTTACAACATCTTCTCGGACTGCTTCGCGTCAATGGCCTTCTCCGAGTACTTCAAAGCCACCGGGGAGGACTGGGCAAAGGAGATGGCATTGGCGACCTACAGGAACATCCAGAGGCGCAAGGACAATCCGAAGGGCATCTACTCCAAGGTCTACCCCGGGACGCGCCCCCTGATTTCTCTTGCCCTGCCGATGATAACGATCAATCTATCTTTGGAGCTTTCATCCCATCTGGAGGACCCCATGCTTGAGCAGGTTGCCGTGGATAACCTCAACCTGGTCATGGGTCGTCTTGTTGATCCACAGCGGGGCCTGATCTACGAGAACGTCTTCCCCGATGGAGGCCATCCCGACACCTTCGAGGGTCGATGCATACTGCCCGGCCACGGCATAGAGGCCATGTGGTTCATCATGGATGTTGCCCGACGCCTGGGGAGGGAGGACTGCGTTCGGCCGGCGATGAACGCGATGCTCGGGCAGCTTGAGTTCGGCTGGGACCGGAAGTGCGGGGGGATCTTCTACTATCTGGACTCCATGGGGAAGCCTCCGCTCCAGCTGGAATGGTCCCAGAAGCTGTGGTGGGTCCATCTGGAGGCGTTGGTGGGCCTGGCCCTTGCCTACGAGGTGACCCAAGACAGGAAGTGTTGGGAATGGTATTGCAGGGTGCATGAGTATGCGTGGAGCCATTTCCCCGATCCTGAGTACGGCGAGTGGTGGGGCTATCTTGACCGGGCGGGCAACGTCCTGATCCCGCTGAAGGGAGGGAAGTGGAAGGGCTGCTTCCATGTTCCCCGGGCTATGCTATTGCTGTGGAGGATATTCGACCGGCTTGAAGCTGCAGCCAACACCAAGCACTGATGTGCCGTCCTACCGCTCTTCCGGAAGCATGGCTTTGAGAAGTCCTTTGAGGTGTAGAGCGATCTCTGTCTGGGCCGCGATTTCCCAGAGGGAGGTCTTCATCTGGCGTAGTCCGAGGACTGAGACGATCCAGCTTTGGGTCCATCCGCTCTCGATGGACCAGACGCCCCAGCCAAGGTCGGCATTACTGGCCCAGTAATCCCATCTGCCGAAGTCGAAGCCTCTGAACCAGGCCCCATCCAGCTCTGGGTGCTTCTCGGATCGGACCTGTATGCGGCACAGGAACTTGGCCAGTCTCTCCTCTGCATTGATGAAGATCGTCTCGCGGGTTGCCTCGGCCGCCTCACGCAGCCCCAGGAAAGCGAAGTTGGTGGTGTACAGCATGTCGCATATCGGATCGCCGTTTTTCTCCAGCAGTGTCGCCTCGTTGGTGCCGTACTCATCGTTGGACCTGGGGGGCCCGTAGTGGCCCTTACCCGGGCCGCCGATCTCCTCTCTGAGGGCTCCGCATCTGTCCTGTCTGGAGATGACCTCCTCCCCCATGGCCCTGAGCCATGAACGATGTTCCGCCGTGTCCTCCACTCTCACCAGCCAGGCCAGAGGAAGCAGGAACCTTGCCCGCTCCTGGGCGATCCCGTTGGTCCATTCCCATTCATCCGGGTACGCCTCCATCGTCATCGCGATGGCGCTCCTTGCCTTCTCAAGGAACGGAGCGTATCCGGTGGCTCTGAACGCCCACAGGAAACATGCCCAGAGGTACGCCTCATAGTGAGGAGCGTAGTCGGTTATGGACCGGCTGGCGAAGTGTTGCCAGCCCTTTTCCTGCAGTTCGGGCTCCTCCAGCCTGTGTCCTCGGAAGCCCAGCGTCCCCGTGGTCCTCAGGTTGGCCATGAGGCAACGCAGAAGGCCCTCGTCCCAACGGCTCGACTTAAGGACGGCAGATGAAAGCATGGTGCCTAACATGCTCCGGGCGTTGTCATCGCCGTAGTAGATCCCATCAGAGGGAGGGTGGGCGGCCCAGCTCAGCAAGCCGTATGAAGGGCTCTCGGGGTCGGCCCTCGGGCCTTTGGCGAACACGGAGTGATGGTAGATGTAGTCGTTCAGGTTGGAAGCAATCTTTCGCCCTTCCTCATCGTCCCTGATCAGGGCTCCAATTGCTATGGCTCCCGCTGCTTCCCCGATGCAATCATTGCGGAGGCTCTTCGCCATTGGCTGGCTTCCGTCCGTACGTACAAGGGATGAGAAGCCCTCGTAGATCCCCTTAGTGCCGTCGCCTCTGCACATGTCGACCCCTTCCGGGGTGCCTTCATTCCGTGCAACGATGATGCCCGATCTGTGGAACCAACGGATGCCCCGCATGAAGGTGTCCAGTTCCACATCATTGGGCACAACCTGTTCCTTCCCATAGCGGGGACGGACCGTCGGCGTCCAATGTACTTCAGGTCGATATGTGTCCCGGGTCAGCCAGGATAGGATCGTCCTCCACACGTAAGCCCATGCTTCCGTCGGGCTGTACCTTGCCGTGACGAAATTGGTCAGCTTCGTGGTGGATATGAGGAAATCAAGCCCGGGGTGTTTGAACAGCAATGGGTAGACCGTGGCAGGCAGGCCGTAGGAGGCGCTATCGAAGCCAGCGACCCTTGCAAGAACCAAGCAGGGATCCGTGGCCTTCAGCGGCACGAAGCTGCATCCATGGAGGTCCAGTATCCTCATCCTCGCCAGTTCGGGCCCGAAGCAGTCCGAGGTGACGACGGCCCTCTCCCATCGCGCAGTGATCGGCTTTCCTACGGAAAGGCCGGGCATGGAGCTGGGATATTCAACGAAAAGCCTGACATCGTTCTCGGAGGCCTGTCTTATCCAGGATTCCTCGATCCTGGTCCCGGTGGAGGGGTACTCCTCGGCGAGGATCAGCGCGCCGCCTTCTTTCCCCGCCCCATCAATGGCCTGCGCGGGGTCATCGTAGCGGATGGTTCTTCCGTCTTGTGATGACACGATCTCGTATAGGTCGTTGCCCCTTCGACATGTGAACGCGAGCTTCAGTTTGTCAACTCCCTGGCGAAGCGGAGACGGCTCATGGAGGATAAATCTCTCCCTGGAGGAGTTGCCCGACCGCTCGAGGTCCGGCCAGTGCGATCCCACCTGTAGTCGGTCTCAGGCCCCAAGTCCCCGATCGAGCGTTCAAGACACCGTCGAGGAACCCTTGCGGGCGAAGGAATGCTGCGATCTCGACCCAGACCACGACCTAGGCAGCGGCCGTCTGCAGGTTGGAAGTAAGGCTGGCTTCCAGAGGAAGGCGATCAGCGTGGCGCTGAACTAGGCCCCTCACCGCGAAGGTAGGTTCAAAGGTATTCCGCACCTCGTCAGGGGGTGGCTCAATGCCAGCTTCAGGTTTCCAGCCCCTCGCTGCAGGGGCGAGCCAACGGTCGGCTGATCTTCCCCCTGGGGAGGAAACCCCTTGATCGCCTTGCCTAGGTCAGAGAAGAGGGTTCTTGGCGTGGCGGGTGTCTCCTACTTCCTGTGCCACCGTCCTCCATGCGCCAGGTCCAAGATCTCGCGACATAGACGGGTGAAGAGACCGTATCCCTTTGGTTTTCTATCGTTTAAGAGGCCGGAGTCGAGAAGGCGTTTCTGCATCTCCCCCAGCTCCCTTTTCTTGTACTCGTTGTAGGGAAGCCTCCTCTTCTTGGGCCCAAACTCGTTGTCCCTCAAGGATGGGTCGCTCCCGCTCCTTCAATGTCGGGCCATCGCTTAGATCTGGGTTCCTTGGCACAGTAAGCTTGGATGGGATTCTCGCAGGGCTAGGGGGCTTTTGGTGGATCCACGGCTGGCGTCTCATGAAGCATTCCAGAATGGTCGGTGGATGCCCACAGCAAGCACCTGAGGCCGAGGACAGCCACCGGTGTGGGTCATCCTAGGTCCCCGACCCTCCTTCGCAACGCTTTCCGGTCCGATCCGATCAGCCTGCCCAGCTTCAGCCGATATACTACCTCCTCCGCACGATCTCCACGACTCTCGATAATTTCGACTCGGTACGCTGCCGGAAGGGCTGGTCGTCCGTGATTCCTCGGTCTTTGTCCATGTGATCTAGCCACATTCCGCAACGCGACCTGCCACGAACACCTGAGACCTTGTGGAGGATAGCCGTCGCGGGCCTATCCGCGGGACCCTACGACTAGCATCTGGGGTCGGGTTGACTCTTCACCGTTAGGCTGTCGCCTTGACGGATTCACAGAAGCGTTTGCGGGGGCCGGAAGAAGACATCTCGTCTTCTCCTCTGACGTCCTTGGAGAAAGGCAGCAAGGAACAGGCAGGCAACCACCACGGCGATGGCCAGTACCATCAGGGAGGTTGAGTTGTGATGAATTGGTTCGAGCAGATCCACCGCTGCATTCCTCCGCCTGGTTAAGAATTGGCTCTTCATATTTGCTAATGCTATCCCGGGGTCAACCCAGTGCCTGCCAGATTCGCAAGACGCCGTCTCGAATACCTTAGGCAGGGTTGCGTATCTCGCAATGCACGTCGTGTGCCGTTGTGCATAGTGTTGTCTACCAGAGCCGCCTCAGCCAATGGTTGCAGTGAGGCGACGTCTTTGTTAACGGATGGTCCATCGGACCCATGATGAATTGGCCTTTTCACCATCGTCACCTACGAAAGAACACATCAAGAAAGGATCCTCGTCTCCCGATCCGGCATGACCTTTACTGTTACTCCGCTGACCCCAACCCAAGCTAGGAAGTGCAGTCGAAAGGGATCGGACAGATCATAACCCACTGGCGTCCTCTCGTTGGCTCTGAGGCAACTGTGAACTCCCTCAAGGATGAGGCCCAGTCCCTCCCTTCCCGATAGGGCCCGTGGAACCTCTTGGTCTCTTCGGCGAAGAGAAGACCTGTGATTCCGATAGGTCCTTACCTCGAACTCCACGAGGGCATCCCGTTTCCGCCTGAGGACCTTAGGCATCACGGCCCATCCCTAACATACACCCCGATTCGCAGGATCGCGTTGGCATCATTGCGTACACCCAGATGTGATCGTGCCCAGCCATTCCGCGAGACCGAGATCAACAATCCGATCCGAGGCTTCCTCGCGGGCCTCTCACATCTTCTGTGAGGATCGAACCGTGGCGAGAGCACGCAGGAGGAAGCTGGATTCGGATCAGTATGGTTGAATGCGGGCGGGTGCCCCAACACCCCTTCGTGTCTTTGCATCTTGTGCCAGGGCTGTCCCCACCGGATGTGTGCCGTCTCGGATCCCTCTCTCCTGCGGATCGAGCTCATGAAGGGGATCTCGTATCGTTTAATCGCAGTGGACATAGGCACGGGGATCTACGGAGTGGGGGGTATGCCGGCTTCCCGAAGAATGCGAGCAGCATAGCGGCGAACGTAGGCTCTCTCATCCACCAGGTAGTGTTGCAGGATATGCCTCACTTCATTGGCTGTAGCGCCGAGCCTTCCCATCGCCTCGGCCGCCGCGACGACAAGTTGCCATCGCGCATCCTCCACCGCAGGCTTCACGCCAGGCGGCGCACGAAGGGTTCGCTCGGCGGGTAGATCCTGACGATGCAGGAGCCGTCGCAGGGCCTTCAACGCCCCCGGTTCGCCAATTCTTCCCAGCGAGCGCACCGATGCAACCAACGCATCGATGGGAGCCTGGGGATCGCGCAGGACCTCCACCAGCGCCGGGACCGCCTCGCGATGCCCAGGGATGCCCAGAAACGGAATCGCTGCTTGCCACACAGGGACGGTCCGCATACCCTCGGGCACCTCGGCCGCTCGCTCTTCTACACATCTCAGAAGCGCCGACAACCCTTGCTCTTGACCAAGACGTGCAAGCGCCGCGGCCGCCTTGAAGCGCACCGTGGGATCGGGCGATGCCAAGGCATCCTTCAGCCCGGGAAGACCGGCCTGTCCACCGCGAACCGCCAGCCAGGCCAGTCCTCCGGCCCGATCGGTATCGATAGAGCTGTCGCCGGGGAGTTGCTGGACCTGGTGCTCGGATATCGCGGGCTTTGGCCGATACCGGTCATCCAGGATTCCCCTTTCCCTGAGCACGGACTGTAGCTTCCTCACGTCGACCTGCCTTGGTTCCACGCCGTCTCTAACCGCTTGAACCGCGGCCAGAGCAGCCACCTCGCCGACGCGTTGGAGGTCCCTCTGCATCCGAAAGGCGTGGTGGGCGTCATAGGTCATCGAAAGCGCCCGGCTGGCAAGCAGCAATCCGTCAACGTTGCTGGGAAGCAGACAGCGGTAGGGGACCTCGCACCCGATGGGCTTCCTCCAGTTGCCAAGAACCCAAACCCAGAGGGCGGCCTCGTCGCTTTCGTTCTCGTAGTCGTAGCCATGGTTGTCGTAGTGGGCCTGCATGAAGGACACTGCATCCTCGAAGCGCCTTCCCGCGATTTCGTCGGCGAGGGTCAGCTGGTATTCGCCGATGATCTGCCGACCCTGGCGGACCCCGAGCATGGGTGCGATGTAGAGAAGCCGGGTGTCCTTCGTGAATGGTTCCTGCCAGTATAGTTGAAGGCCGTACCGGCGGGCCCGGGTCATGTCCTCGACATCGGTCGGGTCAACATATCCCGCATCGAAGTTGAGGTGACACAGGCCTCCGGTTTCTGGGTCGAGCTTGCCGGCGGCCTGGGTGTATGTGTGGCAGATGTTGTCCTTCTCCCGGCCCAGAATGAAAGGCGCGCCCGACAGCGCGGCCACATCCCCATCACCTGTACAGTCGATGAAGGCCTCAGCCTCGTATACGACAACTCCGCTTGGTGAGGCCGCAAGCACCCCCAGCAACTTCTGGCGTTCTTGGCCGTCCCTAACGACCACCTCCTTGCCGGGTTGGGCTGGTCTCCGCACCTCGCCGCTTTGGAGCCGCACGCCAGTCACGATCGTGTTGTAGCGAACCTCTACGCCCGCCTCCTGGGCCATCTCGTGTAGGACCTGTTTCTTGGCCTCCGGGTGAAAGCCGCTCACATTCCACCTGCCGCAGAACAGCGGGGTGATCCGGGATGTGCGGGCATCTACCTCATCCTGTATCCCGCCGGTGAGCCCATGGTAGTAGTAGTGGATCGCACCCATCGTGCCGATGCCTCCCAGAGAGGTCGTCTCCTCGATCAGCGTGGTACTGACGCCGCTTCGAGCAGCTGCGATCGCCGCGATCGCACCGGCTGTTCCACCCCCCACCACCAGAATATGGGTCCTGGTCTCAGGAGGTGAGGATACGGATCCGGCAACCAGCGCCTTGGCGGAGCGTGTGGGCAGGTCGCAGGTTTCCACCGCTGCCGCCACACGTTCCCCTAGTCGCAGCCGCCCGACAGGATCGTTTTCCGCCTCAGCTGCCCAGATGCCGCAGCCATACAGATTGCAGAATCCGGGGTGGACGATGCCGCCTTGCTCGAATCGGACGGAAGGAGACAGCGGGAATGTCTCATTCGAAACGTGGGAAACCAGGGCGTCCTTGAGCTGAGCTAGCCGACGTGCTCGACGTATCGCATCGGGCAACGCGCTGCGCGCGGTCGCGAGGTCGGCCTGTGTTAGGACATAGTCCACGCGGACCTCCCCGCCCCAAATTGAGGGCCGGATGTACATGCCATTTCCCATGTCGAGGGGAAGGGCCAGATCCCTTTCGGCGTGGTTCATGTAGAAGCTGTGTCGCCCAGGAACCGGTCCAAGTTCCTCGGCGATGAGCTCGGTCTGCTTCCAGAGGAGTGCCTCCTCCGTGGCATCGACGATGGCCCTGCCCCGCACAAATTGTTCCCCGCTCCTGCTGGCGACGACCACCCCGAGTGCAACCTCCTCCTCGAACACAAGGCGGACGGGAAGGGAATAGAGCAGCACGGAGATCCCGGCGCTTCGAACAAGTCGATCTAGGACCAGTTCCAGTATGGGACCGTCCACCACGTTTCCGTTCATCCCACCGACGCGTTCGACCTCTTGGAGGATCTGCCTAGTCAGGGGCGAGCGGATACCGCCGTAGTCCAATTGCCCGGCCCATGTGCTCTCCCAGCCGAGTGCAGGACGTCTTTCCACCAATAGGATCTGCTTCCCGCGATGGGCCAAAGCGAGGGCGCAGGCCACCCCGGCAAGTCCGCCGCCCACCACCACAACATCGTATTCCGCGTTCATGAGATGGCTCCCTTCCTTGGTTTCGGTGCAAGGCTGGATTTTGCGTGCAGAATCCCTGGGTCTGCCGTGTTGCGGTTCAAGAATATTGCCTCCCCGCCTTGGTGCCATCAGCCGGCAGATCGCCTCCAGCTCTATCGGGCCTTGTGGCCGATGTCTGGCCATCGCCGGCGAACCGGCAAGTCCCTATTAGCTGCAGGGTCGGATCCTGTTTCCGCCGATCCTATGGAAGGACCTCCTTATGCTCAAGTTCCTTCTTCAGGAGGTAGGCGAACCTCACCGCACCCTTGGAGAATGCTTGCAGCCGCTTCCTGTCCGTCCTGACATCTGGCCAGTGTGATCTCAGCTCGTATGCTTCCTTCACGTAGGAGACCAGATCACCCGCAAAATGCTGGCGGAATTCGTTCAGGATCTCCTTGGAGCCGAAGCATATGCGACCTCTGGAAAGCAGAGCTGCTTGGCCAAGCTTCAGCACCATGTAGACCGTGCTGGATGCATCCTCGCTGCGTTCTGAATCTTTCCGGGAATCCCTGAAACGAATCCAGTCCTCGATCTGCTGTTTGAGCAGCATCCTGCCGTGTTCTCGGATCTCGGCTTCACCCGGTCTTGCCGGGTGGCCCAATAGGTCCTCGCCTACAAGCAGAGAGCTGTCGCACGCAAGCAGGTAGGTTTCGATCCTGTCCGCACCCGCCAGATCCCTCGGCACGATCGACACGCTGACTCCCCCCAGCGTCTCCTCCAACAGCTTCTTCAGTCGTTGAACGTCGCCCACATGGACCCTCTCACCTAGGACGACTAGGTCCACGTCGCTGAAGCCCGCAACCCAATCGCCCCGTGCCAAGCTCCCGGACAGGTATACCGCCGAAACTGAGGGGCATGCTTCCAGACACTTCGCCGTGCAGACTTGGGCGACTATCCGCCTGATGTCAGCGGCTTCCTTCCTAGCCAATGGTGGGCTGGGGGAACTGCCTGTTGATATCTTCTTCCAAGGCCTGACGAGCATCGAAGCGAAGTCCTGCTTGGGGGGATTCGACTACCCGGGGCGGTTCTTGCATGACATTGCCAGGCCCCGCGCAAGACAAGGCTTCTGCTTCCAATCTCCTTGCCGCGATCTGGGCCAGGGCTGTGTAGGCCCCAAGAGAGGGGTTTACTGAAACATGGAACATGATGTGATGTGATATCATGTCAGTAAGGTTTTTTAGTGATGAATCCCAATAGATAAGCAAGGGGGAAGGCCGCCTGTCTTCTTTGCCGGTCCGACTGGGCCCGGCCTTCGATAGGGACCTGATGATCCGAAAAGGAGATCCCGTGAAGGGAGCGATCTCCGCATAGGAAGATATGCAGGTGAAAGAGATGCCTAGGTTAGAGAATATGGTATGTCCGTGGATAGGGTGCGGGGGAACCATCTTGGGGAAGAACCCGGCCTTCATTGACGGGAATCGTGAATGGATATGCAACGTCTGTGGGACCAAGTTCGTCTCCATGGAGGACTATCAGGAAAAACTGAAGAGGGAGAGCGAGTGGGCCGAGGCCTGGTGCCGGTGGGTCGAGGAGGACGGCGCAGAGGAGGCAGAGGCCCCGTCACTGGAGATCGAGGTTGAGGGCGGGGGTGCCTAGAGCGTCAGATGGTCTCCTTGGAGTGGCAGCTAGGGCATCTAGTCCTCAACACTGCATATGAAGACGTAGGGGTTGAAGCCCACTTCGCCCGCCTGGCCGGAAGTGATGCCCGTCTCCCCCAGGTAGATGGAGCCGTGGCGATCGATCGCCATCGTGTGCATCCTCTCTCCCCGGATGCCGTCGGGCGTCGCGATGTCCCCGATCTCCGTCATCTGCCGGGACCGAGGATCGTAGGAGAAAAGGAAGGCCGAGCGCGTCCCATACTGGTGGCCACCTCCCGCGGCTCCGTACAGGATCCCGTTTGCCCCGAACTTGAGGGCGGGAAGCCTGGGGCCGGCGTGAGGCGTACATAGCAGTTCCACGGACATGTCCCCAGGGTCCAGCCGGAACAGGTGGCCCCCCTCCCAAGTTCCTCCGAATATCATGCCCGTCTCCTTCTCCAGAGCCAGGGAATCGATTCGCAGGTCGCCCCCTGGGAGACATGCATCCGTCTCCTCAAGCTCATCCTCCTCAGGGTCATATCTGAATATCTGGCCCCTCCAGCACGAGCCATATAGCCTGCCGTCCAGATCGCAGAGGGACTCGTGGCTGCAGGCGCTGTCGCCGACAGTCTGTCCGTGGACCTGTCCCAGGGTCCGTCCTTCCCCGGTCCTGAGATCCACCTGCCAGACGTGGTTCAGGGGATAGGTCATGCCGTAGGCATACCTGGCGTCTTGGGATATGGTGCAGTTGATTATCCATTCGTGTGGCACCGGTATGCAAATGTCCATGCACCTGCCGGTCCCTACGTCGTAGGAGAAAACGTGGCCTCCCTCGTCATCATCCATCCTGTAGTCGGGATCCATGACGACGATGTTCTGACCGGTGGCGCCGACTATCAGTCCGTTTGGGGCTATGCTTAGGGATTTGTGGATCTTCTGCTCGACGGCTTTGCCGTTCCGCCTCACGATCTGGGTGCCCGAGCGCACGAGATTGCCGAGGTCTCGGGTGCGCCCCGACCGTGGATCGTATTCGAAGAAGAGGTGGTCTTTGGCCCCGGTCACCCCACCGAAGATGGATCCCCCCGGATGCGAGACCAGGGAGACGACCTCAAGGGCCCCTGGTACCGGGATCCTGGCCAGGCTCACCGTCAAATCCTGAGCGGGCATGGCGGGCAGCGGTTCTCTTTGAAGATAAATCTTGGCCTGGCCGTCTCATGGTTCTACCTACTGGGTGTATGGCACGGTGCCCGACTTGTCGACCACGATTCCGTATCTTCTGATCAAGGTCTCGGAAGGGAGAAACGCATCCCGGGTCTTCCCGAGTGCTTCTCCCAGAGCCCTCTCCAGCTGATCGCGAGCCTTCGCGTAGGCAGGATCCCCGCAGAGGTTCATCATCTGATAGGGATCCTTCTCATTGTCGTACAGAAGCCAGGGGCTCCTCAGGGTCCGGACATACGTGTAGCGCTCAGTTCTGATTCCCCTGTACTCGGCCGCACCGCCCCTCTTCAACCATTCCCCGAAGGGAGCATAGGCCGCGATCAGCGCCGCAGTGCTTCCCGGGTCCTTCTCGCCCCTCAAGAGGGGTGAGTAATCCGATCCTTCCACCGTTGCGGGGATGTCCACTCCGCAGAGGCCAAGCAGGGTTGGCATCATGTCCGGTGCATTGATGGGGGTGTTCACCCTCCGTCCCTTTCTGCCGAACTCCGCCGGGTAGCGGAGCAGAAACGGAACCAGAATGGACTCGTCGTACGGGTGCTGCTTCCTCCAGCACCCCTGCGACCCATGCATATCCCCGTGGTCGGAGGTGAAGACAAGTATGGTGTCCATGTCCAGATCGTTCGCCTTCAGGGACTCCGTCAGCACGCCGATGCAGTGATCCATCGCGGAGATGTGGGCATAGTAACCTGCCAGATCCCGCCTCGCGGTTGTCTGGGATTCCTCGGGAACGTTTGGCCTCAGCTCTAGCGAATCCGCTTGATACATCGCTCGATACTCCTCGGGGGCCGTGTGGTACGGATTGTGGGGCGGTCCCCATGACAGGAAGAGCAGAAACGGCCTGTCGGATCCGTGTTCCTCCAGATACCGCCGTGCCTCCTGGGTCTGTGCCATGACGTCATAGCCATTCCACTTCAGCTTGGTGGGTCCATCCGCATAGTAGTACGACTCGTTGTAGTTGTGGGTGCATTCCATTGCCCTCCAGAAGCTGAATCCCTGGCGTCTCTCGGGTGGGATGAACGTGGAGCGGCCGTGTCCGTCGAGGTGCCATTTGCCAATGTAGGCTGTGTCGTAACCGGCAGCGTTGAAGGCATCGGCAATTGACACCGCCTCGTGGCGAAGGTGAAGGTCGTTCATGAAAACCCCATGGGTAAGCGGGTACCTACCCGTGATCATGGAGGCCCTGGCTGGGCTGCAGACTGGGCAGCCCATGACGGCGTTGGTGAAGCTGATGCTTTCGCCTGCAAGCAGGTCGAGATTAGGCGTCTTGACGTTGGGATCGCCTGCATAACCCGTTGCCTGGGCCCTCCACTGATCACCGAAGACGAAGAGGACGTTGGGCATTTCGATTGCCATACGACCAGATCCTGATCCTCGCTGTGTTGGGCCGAGACCTGCACCTCAGGCACTAGCTTTCCCGCGCTGCAGGTGGCCCTGACGGGAGCCTGGCTTGATCTTGCTGGAAAACTGTATGTATCTTGTGAGGGTTCGCGGCGCATGGCCGTGTTCCACCCCTCTGGGCGTGGCGATCAGGTCGCCGGCCCCCGCCTGGTAGTGCCTGGTCGTTCCGTCCTCTGATCGCAGAGTGACCGTGGTGGTCCCCTCGATGAATAGCCAGTACTCGTCGAAGTCGTGGTAATGAAGGCCCGCAGGGTTGTCCGGGGAAAGCTTGTAGATGTGGATCGAGCGTACGTCGACCTCATCCAGCGTGCCAGCCAGCTCGGCGCTCACCCTCTCTCCCCTGCCTAGCCTGATGATGCACGCGTCCAGGCCGGTTGTCGTCTCGCTGTCTCCTCTCCGCGAAGGCGGCCTTGCCTCGGCCTCGCTTTCTTCTTGGGAGCTCAACCTGCAACCAACTCCTGTACACCCTCGAATGACTGCGTGTAAGAATCTTTCGAGCTGGCGCCAGTTCGCTTCCGGGTCACGGATCTTCTCTCCTTTGGGCATGCTTGGAGCTCCGCCGGGTGAGAGCGACCTGTCGGGACCAGTTCGTGGTCCAAGGCATCCTGTCCTTGTGCATCAACCAGATCTCGGACGCGCCCACCATGTGGAAATGACTGCTTTCGCTGCGCAGAACGACGGTCAGCCTACCATCCCTAGCTAGGCCGGCCGGAAGGGTGAACTCGCAGAGCCTCGCGCCGCCCAAAGGCAGGGGCACTTCCCTGCCTATCACTACCCCGTTGACCTCAAGGGTCTGAAGCAAGCCCTGCCCAAGGATCTGCTTCAGTTCGTCGCAGTGGAAGCCGACGGAGAGGCGCAGGCAGTACTGGACCTCGGGATCCAAGCCCCCGTAGACGAAGGTGAGGTGGGCATCCGGTCTTCCCCAAGAATAGGCCATCCCGAAGCTCGCAAGGCGGGCGGGCCCCGTGAAGGGGAAGAAGCCGATGATGTCGTTTTCCTCCAGAAGATGGCCTGAGCCCCAAGGCCAACCCAGCCTTTCGTACCTGCCCCCCTGGCCCGGGTCCTCGTAGGCAAGAACCATCCTGGCCGCGTTCCTCATCGCCTCGTCGGTTTCTGTAGTAGCTTCCTGTAGGGTCTTGATCCACCAGCCGATCTCGGTGATGTCGTACTCGTTTGCGACGAAGTAGCCCGGCTCCCTGTACCCTATGGTCTCGTTGGATCGCTCGCCTAGGGCTCTCACCTTCTCCCTGATGGCCCGCATCCCCAGATCTTCTTGTGGCTGGCGAAGGATTCTGAGGGCATGCATGATCTCCCGCCTCGGCCGAGCAGAGGTTGCGACCCGGGCAAGGACCGCGGAGGCGTCCCGCTTGATCTTATCTCCCCTTTCGAGCCACAGCTGGATGTAACGGTCTAGGAGGGCTTTCTGCATGGCTATGTTCCACCGATAGTCCACCTTCAAGAGGTTCGGAGGTATGCGGCTCTTGGCGGATCGGAGGATCTCGACCGCCCTGGCGATTCCGGGATTGCCCAGAACCGGCTTTTCGAGATTCTCCTCCATCGTAAAGATGGCCTGAACCATCTCGTCCTCGGCGTCGCGCCCGAACCAGTAGCGACAGTACTCCCCGGTCACCTCCTCGCATGAGAGGCGGGGATTCCAGAGGAGGCGGAGCCAGAGCCACTTGTTGAAGTCGTCGTGCATGCCCTCGCTGTAGAACATGTCCCCCAGTGCGTAGTGAAAGGTCTCCGTCGCGATCCTGTGGTAGTGGCGTGGCCTGGCGTTCCAGGACCGCCTCCCGTAGATCGCTGCGAAGGCGGGATCGGGCCTCTGGACGCCGTACTGTGACAGTATCCAGTGGGTCACGTCGCTGAAGAGGGCTATCTCCGTCGTTCCGGGCAGTTGGTGATGGATGTACTCAAGGTAGTGGCCCACAGGCCCGAAGCCTTCGTACTCGAACCACTTCGGATTGACAGGGCCCCGGTTGTAGGTGTCCATCTCGTTTCCGCCTGGGCCGTAGCGGATGGCGAACAGCCAGCGGGAGTCTTGCTTCTCGTTGAGGTAGTCGAGGATGGCCTGGTTGCCCTCGTTCGTGAGGTTCTGGTTGGTGGCCATAAGCCTGCACTCGGGCCTGTGCTTGTGGAGGATTCCTGCCATCTCGTGAACGAGCTTTATGTAGGTCCTGCCCCAAGGCATGCACCCGCTACATGTGCACCCTCCGACATCGCCCGAGTTCGTGACGAAGAAATCGTAGGGCGGCGAGTGTGCGAAGATGGTCTCGTATCGGTCAAGGAGGGCCTTGCGTGCCTCCGGGATCGAGGGACAGACGAAGCTCTTCCTGAAGTATGCGCTCACCTTCACGTGAAGGCTGTCCGATGGGGTAGCGGCCCACTCCTGGGGGAAGGGTGCCTGCAGAGCGTTGGCCACGCAGCCCCCGTATGTCATCATGCCGCAGGCTCGCACGAGTTCCTCCTCCCCCTGGAAAACGTTGCCTCCCAGAAGCATGAGATCCTCGATCGTCTCTCGGAGTTCATCCCGGGTCTGGGGCCGAAGCTTGGCCGTCTCCTTGGCGCCGCTCCGAGGGCCCCCGGCGGACGCCTCCGTTCCTCTGAGCCATAAGCTTGGCTTGTCCCTGAGATCCATGTGTGGAACGCTTATTCCTCGGGGAGTGAAGGCCACGGCCCTGAGCAGCGCCCCGACCGCGAAGATTGCTCCCCGGCCATTGGATGAGATGATGAGGACTTGAGGCTTTGGCCCGGACTCGGTCTTGATCGCGAAGCTTTCTGGATGGATCGTGTCCGAGTCGGGCAGCTTAGGCGGCTCCACCCCGTCCCTTCGTGCCCTGTGAACGAATGTGCTCTGGCTCTGCGCGCATCCCATGAATATGACAAGATCGTGGCACTCATCGGCATGTTGCGATTCCGGTGATGGCTCTGTTAGAATCAAAGCCTTGGCGGGGCCCCTCTTGGAGATGCGCATCTGCAGAATCTCAGCTGCTTTCCTTTCGACCTCCGAAGCATCGCGGGCCAGGATGATTAGGACTCCCATCACACCACTCGTGAATGCCGCCGACCCCTCGCGAACAAGGTCATCTTCTTTGCCGTATTCGTTCATCTCGACCCTCCGTGTCATCGCAGGTTCATGGAGATCATCTGGTGCCCGTTCACCTTGGGCACCACGAAGTCAACTCTGCCATCGCGCTCGGTGAAGGGCACTCGCTCCAT
Organism: Hadarchaeota archaeon (SeqCode); assembly: GCA_964452145.1. GTDB lineage: Archaea > CAYQAE01 > CAYQAE01 > CAYVLA01 > CAYVLA01 > CAYVLA01. The sequence goes on along the minus strand of CAYVLA010000006.1, from coordinate 32,631 downwards.
CTGGGGAACACAGAGGACCTCCTCCACCCTTCGGGCCAGCTTGACCGAGGCCTTGACATTGTATAGGGGGATCACGTCTTCGATGACGTCCAGATCCTGGCCGCGTCTCTCCGGGATGTAGTGGAGGAGATGAAGGATCAATCGCTTGGCACCCCGCTGGTCGTTGAGGGCGGCTAGCGTCGTGGACGGTGCGTTGAGGCGCACCAGCGGATCTGGCATGAGAAGGTCAACGGCGTTGAGGAACAGCCTCTTGCACCAAGAGGGGGCATTCCTCCTATACTGGGTGAAGATGGGATGGGCGAAGTAAATGGTTCGGCCGCTCCGCACTATCCCAGGGTAGCCCTGTGCACCTGAGGAAGGTGTATGGCGGTGGGAACAGAAGTGCTTGTAGGTCCTGTTGAAGTAGGGCACGATCACATATGCTAGGACCTGGGCGCCCTGCATCGGTTCGGTTTCCATACCCCGCAGGTACATAACGTGCTCGGTGGTTGGCAGTCCGTCAGCTATCTCGCCTTCGGGCAGAAGGAAATCCGGGCTGTAGGGTGCCTGTCCGAGGAGTTCGACTCCCAACGATTTGAGGGAGAACTCGGTCCCTCCAAGAGTCAGGCCCGAGCGGTAGGATGCTATGAGCCCGCCGCCACCGGCTAGGTAAGCCTCGATCTTGGAAGCAAGCTCGGGGGATGTCGGGATTTCATCTGGGAGAACCAGAAGACGGTATCCTGCTAGATCGCTGCGCGAATCTAGGAGGTCAAACTGGTGGAATCCCTCCTGCAGCATGCGGGTGGCCCCCATGGCCGCCTCAGGTGACCCTCGAGTCTCGCTGAACTCCTCGGGGTGCAGTACGCCGATCTCGCTCAGGGGCCTTGCGCCGTCGCACCAGGGCTCCTTCCTCTCGATCTCCGAGTACACAGAGCGTATGAGCTGGTAGGTCGCCTGGCAGATCCTGCCCTCGGGATGGAGTTGGTCGCCAATGGAGCACTTCGCATTCAGGGCAAGCATCTGGCTGCATTCGAACTCCAGCGCGGCCTTATTCTTGAAGGAGTGGAAGTCCCCCCACGCGGTGTGGAACTTCCCCGTCATCCCTAGGCAGTCGATGCCCAGCTTTCTGGCGTACCGGATCGTGGCCGGGAAGTGGATGTAGCCCCAGCCGCCGCTCGGCAGGGACTCCAACTCGAAATGGGTGTAGGCATCCAGGGTCTGCCTTTCCAGTGGACCGACGTGTCCCCGGTTGTAGAAGATCGTGCAATCCGGATCGTGCCGCATGACGAGACTTGTCAGATCGCGCTTGAACCCGTTGACGACTCCGAGGCCATAGAGCCGCCTCGCCGATGGATCGGATGGCTCCAGGCCCTCTGCGACCATGCCCTCTCGACAGCGGTGACACGAGCAATCTTGGGGCTGAACTATGTCGAAGAAGAACCCGTCCGTGGGCAGTTCTCTCAGGATCTCCTTGACATGTGACTTGACGAACTCGACATACGGAGTGTTGAGGCAAAGCCTCCTATAGAAGCCTGGCTCGTACGGAGGGGTGCCCTCCTGCCTGCCATCCGGGGTGATGATGAGCCATTCAGGGTGCTGCTCGGCTGTGAAGTGGTCCCATTGGATGGTGGTGTAGATCGGCACCCGGATTCCGTGATCGTGGCAGGCCTGGATCTGTTCCCTCAGAAGGTCGCAGGCGAGGCGGGGGTGGCGCCTTTCTGGGAATTCCTTGGTGTAGAAATAGATGTACCCGTGGTGGCAGCGAGCAAAGCAGGTAACGGAGTTCACTCTGGCTTTCTCGAGGGTCGAGGCGAACTCCTCGCCATCGAACTTGCCGCCGACCCCGGCTATGTGCTGGCTGGTGTGGAAGTCCAGATGTATCTGGCGGAAACGCAGGTTTGGATTGGCCATCTCCGATCCGCTTCCTGCCCGAACAGCATCATATAAAGTGCTTTGGCGGTTCCGTCTGTACGGAAACGGTCTGCAGTCTTCATCGGCACCGAGTTCTTCCGTGACTCGCGGCGCGCAGAATTCGGGCCACCAGGCCCCCAGGGTTGGCGGGTCCGCCGAAATCCTGGCCCTTCAGCGCCGCCGGGAGCGACCAGAGCATCATGTCCTGGTAGTAGTCGTTTCCGAAGGTTCTCTCACCGGTATCCACATCGCCGCGCATGATGTTCGGCATGTCCCATGTGTACCCGTGCGTGCAGACTATGTTGTGCCAGACTTTGTGAGCCAGATCGACTCCTAGGTCGCGCTGTCCGTGGTAGATGTAGGTCATCGCCAGCATCAGGGCCTCCGGCGGGAAGTAGCTGAACGTCCCGTAACCTGCAACTTTGGCCGGGGTGCCGTCGGGGTTTGCGTAATTCACAGCCCCGTGATTGCTGAGGGCGATATTGCACCGCCTGATCGTCGCAAGGGTTGTTTCTATGCGGTCGAGGGGCATCGTGCTCGGAAGCCCGTGATGTCTCGCGATCCACTCCCCATCCAGCTGGTAGCCGAAGACCAGGTCCGACCGTTTGCCCGTATCAGGCTCCAAGAAGTTCATGTAGTAGGATCCGGTCCAAAGCTTCTCCATGCTCACCCTAGCCGCCTTGATCCATTCCCCGCATTCCCGTGCGAAGGCGAGATCACCCGAGGCCTTGGCCATGCGTTCCGCGATGAGCAGTTCTGCGAGGTGGAGGAGGCCTACGTGTGCGGTCATACCGAACCATCCCGGTTCCCGAGCCTCGAACCATTCTGTTGGAGGCTTGGCCGACTCATCGGAGTCCGGGTCGGGCATGGCGATGATCCTGTCCCCCGCGGAGTAAGAGGGGGTCGTGCGAAGGCCAAGCGTCCAGATAACGCTCCTTTTCAAGACGGGGTAGAACTCCATGTCGAACTCCTCATCCCGGTGGCAGAGGCGGTATCGATCCACCATTGCTGCAAGGGAGATGCCGTTGGTCGCGAACTGGTATCCCTTCGTTGGGTTGGAGAAGTCTATCGGGGGCGTTCGGCCGGTGCAACCTCCAAATATCCAGGGCGGCGCTCCGTCCGGGTACTGGTAGCCCTTGTAGCCCCGCAGCGTGGATATCGCCAGCCTCGGGAAGAAGTAGACAAGGGGCTGGTTGCCGTAGAACGAACAAGGGATGCATTCAATCTGGGGGCAACCTCGGGGGCATTCTATCATTCCGAAGAGGCCGTCACCCGTCCTTGCCCAATCAGGCACTGGGGGCTTGGCTTGAGCCCATAGGCCGTCCTCCGTGATGAGGTGCAGCACGTTGACCAGTGAGTCCCGCAGCCACACGGGAATGTCTTCTTCATCGTAGATCACCTGCTGCCAGGCGAGAACCCGTTCCAGCAGGCGGTCATGTTTCCTCCACAGCTGTTGGGCGGCCCGTCGGGCGCTGGGGTAGCAGGATGCGTACATGTGGGCGAAATCGTGCTCGGCACCAGCCCAGTTGTAGCCCCCTGCGTTCCACTCCGGTGCATGCCAGGCTATGATGAAGTGGACTGTGGAGGACTGGTTTGCTCGCAGCCGGAAATCAGCCGCGATCGAGGACCCGGAGTCTCCTGGGCCTGGCTCGGGCAGTCTGCCTGCCATCGCCGACCAAAGCTCGCCGCTTCCACCCAGCTCGCTTCCAGTGCGAGTCCTCCTGGCTCCCGCAGCTGCAAGCAGATACGATGTCCTCGATCCGATCACCTCCACTCCCTGGAGATTGCCCCTCACCTTCTTTCGGGCGAGGACGTCGCATCCCGCTTCCTCCTTGGTCGGGCCTGGGAAGGAGGCCGCAATCGTGCCGGCTTTGGGCGATCGGCTTCGGTTCCTGAGGTGCACATCCAAGGCGATTGCCGGAAGCATGGAAGACGTCTCGTCGCCCGGCAGAAAAGGCGACCATGCCCTCAGTCCAATCTGGATTGGAGCATCGGTCTGAAACTCCAGATCAGCAACCGGGTAGTGGCCCCAATAGTGGATCTCCCTGGCCGTGCCAACTCCGCGAAGGTCGAGTTGGGTGGGAACCGGAGTGATGAGCTGGTTCTGCTTGACCTCGACGCCATCACGACTTATCTGATAGGGGCGGCCCTTGGCCGAGGGCTGCCAACCACCTTCCCCGTCTTTGGGGCGAGGAACGCAGAGAACCCAGGTGCGTCCCGAGACGCTCAGACCCAGCAGGGGAAGGTTGATCGGCCCCCGACGTGGCACATGGGTGTTGAAGATGGTGCAATAGCCCAGAAGGCCGGTGGTCTCCAGATCCAGGCAGCCGGTGTCAACTCCGCCAAGCGGCATCCCATTGGTGACAACATCTCCCGTGCGATAGACGACCCCACACACTGGGCGGGCGAAGCCTGACGCGTGAAATCGGCGCCATCCGTTCCCGGGGACATCTATGGGAAAGAGCCTCTCCGTCCTACGAGCCATGCATAACGCCTCAGAAAGCAGACGATCATCCAAGGACTGGGTCCTCCTTAAGAATACCACTGCGCGGGTGGACGATCTCCAAAGCAGGGACGAACCTGGCTAGATCGCGAACTCGATCGCCAGTATGCCCAGGCATATGAGCAGGGTCACCGGGGTTGTGAGCAGGCCGTACCGCACGAAGTCCCAGAACGACAGGTCCACGCCCTTGTTCCGCAGTATGCTCATCCACATGATGCCGGCCAGGGCACCTATGGGGGTGATATTTGCGCCGAGATTGGAACCAACGGTTGTGGCCAGGACGGTCCCCAGGAGATGGTCGACGGGTGCGCTGCGCAGGATAGCCGCGAAAGCCACCGTCATGGGGATGTTGTTCAGCACGTTGGCCGCAAGGGCCGAGGAGAATCCGTAGACAAACACGTGGCCGGCTGCTGAACTGCCAACAAGCCCTGCAAGGATGTGGCCCACCTCGGATGTGACCCCGTAAATCCTGAGGGCTTCCACCGTGATGAAGAGGGAGATCAAGAAGGGGACCACTGGCCAGGGCATCCTCCACACGGTGGACCTGACCTGAGGCGAAATCGCATCCTTGAGGTTTCTCCTCAGGACGGCGACGTAGCTGCTCCGCGCGACGAGGATGATGGTGAGCGCAAGGGCGAAGGACAGCGAGACGATCCACATCTCGAGTCCCAGTGAGGGGGCGATCGCCAGAGCAATGACGCAGCCGGCCAGTAGCAGAAGGCCAAGCGCCGCGCCGGTTCGATCGGTGATGGCGTCGGATGGCTTGCCGTTCATCCTCGTTGTGATCGGTCTGCTTATCTCCTTGCGAAAGAGGAGGTACAGCATCAGAAGATTGCCCGTCCCCGCCGCGATGGTCGGGAGAGCCATCCATTGCAAGTATTGGGCGAATCTCAGCCCGAAGGCCGAGGCCAGGAGGATGTTGGTGGGGTTGCCGATGTAGAGCATCATGCTCCAAGTGTTTGCGCCGAAGAACTCGGCTATCAGATATGGTTTCGGGTTGATCCCGGCTTCTCTTGTGAAGTAGTAGATGAAGGGCGTGAAGGTGAGCACCACTATGTCGTTGGAGGTGAAAACGGTGAGGAAGGATACGGTGGCGTAGAAAGCCAGAAACAGGCGTCTGCCGTCGTTGCCAGCAAACCGCAACGCCCACCTCGCGCAGAACTCGAAGAAGCCGGCTATGTCTAGGAAGATGCTGAGGAAGACCATCGAGAGGAAAAGTATGAGGATTCCGAAAGGGTTGAGGTGGCCATCCCCTTCCAGTCCGGCAAGGATCTGGGCGTAGTTTAGAAGCCCTAGGATCATGATCAGCACGGGCCCCACGAGGGCCCCCAGGAAGTAGGAGTTGACCTTCACCTCCCTTCTGCCGAGGCGTATGTACAGGTACGGACGCCTTAGTATGAGTAGGATCGTCGTCACGCTGGACGCCAGGAAGAGCAGTTCTACCGCGAGCCGTCCGTTCATAGGGGATCTTGGGGGCCGCATCCCTGAGCGGAGGTGATCTATCTTTCCTATCTTCCGATGCACGGAGCGAATCCTTGGAGGAATCCGGATGTGAAAGTCTCAACCGCGCTGGAGGCGAGAGCGATTTATACCCGGCGACCCCTTCCCCGACCGAGGAACCAACCTTGTACCATCAAGGCGTCATCCGAACCGCCTCGCCCATGGATCGCGTTTCGCCTGGTAGGGCGGGCGTCAGGGTATACGACAAAGGCAAGGCCTATCATGGCTACACGCTCTTCTCAACCGCCTTTGGCTACACCGAGTATCTGATAGACATGAATGGGCTTGTCATCCACACTTGGCCGGTCACCCACTCCCAGTATGCCGAGATCCTACCGGACGGGGATCTCTTGGTGGACAACTACGGGTACGGTCTTCAGGAACTCGCTCCGGATGGAAGGGAGGCATGGAGCTGGAAGGGCGACTACCACCACGACTTCGAGAGGTTGCCCAACGGAAACACGATCTTGCTCATTGCGAGGAGTGAACCGGTCCGGAAGGGATTCTATGCACAGGGCAAGGAACCCGATCACATGCGTACGGACGTTGTCTTGGAGTTGGATCGCTCGGGGCGACCGGTATGGGAGTTTTCGTTCGGTGATCACATCGAAGAACTCCACGAGCTTGCGGGCCTGCCCTGCCCGGTCCGATACTCCCGCAGGGATCACATCGGGGTCGAGAGCGAGGTGGCGCCGGCTGACTGGGCCCACACAAATACGATCGAGCTTCTTCCCGACACACCTCTAGGTCACCGCGATCGGAGATTTCGGGCGGGCAACCTTCTTTTCAGTTTCAGGGCTCTTGACTTGATAGGGGTCATCGACAGGAAGAGGGAGGAGATATCCTGGGCATGGGGTCTGGGGATCCTCGATGGCCAGCACCAACCGACCATGCTTGGGAACGGCAACATCCTCCTGTTCGACAACGGAACCTACAGAGGCCAGTCGGCCGTCATTGAGATGAATCCCCAGAGCTCCGAAATCGTCTGGCGTTATGAGCAAGGGCCGGATTTCTACTCCCCCTTCCGCTCGGGAGTGCAGAGGCTGGAAAACGGGAACACGCTGATCTGCGAATCTGACGCCGGAAGGATCTTTGAAGTGACGCCGCATAGGGAGATAGTCTGGGATTACTGGTCGCCTTTCCTAGGGCAGGGGCCTGCAAATCAGGGAAGGCATGTCTACAGGGCCACTCGCTACACCGAGCAGCAGGTATCGCCCGTCTTGGACTCCAGAACCGAGCGGATCACCGGGGTAGCAGATATGTCAAGGAGGCCTCTGAGCACTTTCAGAGAAGCCCTCAGGTATTATCAGAACGCCATGGATCCGTAGCGGTCGCGGGGGTTCTCAGGCCTCCCTGACGGGATGAGATCGGTCAGAGCGCCATCGAGTTGCAGGCCTTCATCCGGTAGGCAATTGCATACGTAGTGTGGGTACGCATACATACTGCTTGTATGGATTGTTCATCAGATGCGGCCGCTCTGAGTCATGGTCCTCTGCGCCCGCACGCTCCTCACATGCGCAGGGATTGCGTTCGGGCAGAGGCAACAAGCGAAAGATGGCGAGACGGATGAATCTCAGGCAGCCGAATGCAAACGAGGCGACCGGAACCCACAACCGCTCACGAAGCGTCGTTCCCATGTCCGGTATCTGTACCCGGTGCATCGATGGATGTACCGGGAGTTGTGAGATCTGGCTGGCTTCCTTCCGGGGCCGAGAGGTCCTCTACCCGGGTCCTTTCGGGGAGGTCACGGTCGGGGCCGACAAGAACTATCCCGTGGACTACTCACATCTCAACATACAGGGATACGCTGCCGGAGCAAAGGGCCTGAACAATGGAGTCGAGGCAGGGCCCGATACCGCCATCTTTCCCAGCGTCAACGTGGAGACCGAATATGGCTGGTCTGGCAAGGTGAGGATGAAGCTTCCCATCTTCACGGGAGCACTGGGCTCCACGGATATAGCTCGGACCAACTGGGAGCACGTCGCCATCGGGGCGGCCATATCTGGCATAACTCTGGTCTGCGGTGAAAACGTGTGTGGAATCGACCCCGATCTTCGGCTCGACGCCGGAGGCAAGGTGACAAAGTCTCCGGAGATGGATCGCCGAATAGAGACCTACAGACGGTTTCACTCAGGCTACGGCGAGATCCTTGTTCAGATGAACGTAGAGGACACTCGGTTCGGCGTGGCGGAGTACGTCTCTTCCAAGCATGGGCTGGAAACAATTGAGCTGAAGTGGGGCCAGGGGGCCAAGTGCATCGGCGGGGAGATAAGGGTTAGTGACGTGGAGAGAGCGACCGAGCTGAAGAGGAGAGGATACATCGTCGTGCCGGACCCCAATCACAGTGAGACCAAGAAGGCCTACGGCGGCGGCGCTCTCAGGGAGTTCGAGAGGCACTCGCGTCTGGGCTTCGTCACTAGGGAGGGATTCCTGGAGGAGATAGACCGCCTCCGGGCCCTGGGCTTCAAGAGGATCACTCTTAAGACGGGAGCCTACTCGCCGATTGAACTCGCAATGGCATTGCGCTACGGATCGGAGGCCAAGATCGACCTGGTCACCATCGATGGTGCACCCGGGGGAACCGGGATGAGCCCCTGGCCGATGATGAACGAGTGGGGAATACCCACCTTCTACCTCCAGAGCCTTGCCCACCGATTCGCCGAGCGGCTCACTGGGCGCGGACTTAGGGTGCCCGACCTGGCCATGGCCGGGGGTTTCTCGACGGAGGATGGTATCTTCAAGGCCTTAGCCATGGGCAGCCCATACTTCAAAGCCGTCTGCATGGGGCGTGCCTTGATGATACCGGCGATGGTGGGCAAGAACATCGGACGGTGGCTTCAGGGTGGTGATCTGCCCAAGAACGTTGCTCGATACGGCAGCAAGGTTGAGGAGATCTTCGTCTGCTATGAGGAACTCCGGGCCATCTACGGAAACCAGATCGAGCAGATCCCCCTCGGGGCCCTCAGCATGTACACCTTCTGCAGCAAGCTCAAGGTGGGCCTGCAGCAGCTCATGGCAGGCAGCAGGAATTTCAGCTTGTCCGCCATCAGCCGGAACGATCTGATGGCCCTAAGCGAGGAAGCAGCTAGGATATCAGGGATACCATATGTGATGGACGCCCACTCGGACCAGGCGCTGAGCATCCTTGACGAATAGGGCTGGGTGTATGCCTTCTGCAGGCCCCGAGAGAAAGCCGCAATACATTCTTGAGTCCTGGACCCCACGGCCGCGACATGCTCAAGGCTTCCGACCCGGCATTCACGAATTCCCTAGGCATGCCGCTGGTCCGCATCGAGCCCGGCAGCTTCATGATGGGTATGGGTTCGACCCCCCTTCCCAAGGAAGTTGCGCCAAGGCCCCATCTGGCATGGGGCGACTTCGACGAACGACCCGCCCACAGGGTGACGATCACCAGGCCCTTCTACCTGGGGGCCTTCGAGGTCACAAATCGCCAGTATGAAAGCTACGACGGGAATCATCGGAAGCTCCGTGGAAAGTTGGGCTTCTCCAAGGGCGATGATGAGGCCGTGGTCTTTGTTAGCTGGCACGAAGCCGCAGGATTCTGCAGATGGCTGTCACGCAGGGAGAAGCTGGCCTACCGTCTGCCCACCGAGGCCGAGTGGGAATACGCATGCCGGGCGGGGACGACGAGCAACTACAACACCGGGGATACCTTGCCCAAGGAGTTCCACAAGAACGCGAGGATGAGCTGGTACCCCGATCCGGATCGGAGCAGTGAGAACGAGATCGTCGATCTCACCGTGGGTTGCACTCCGCCAAATCTCTGGGGACTTCATGACATGCATGGGAACGTGGAAGAGTGGTGCCAGGACTGGTATGGCCCATACGAGCCTCACGATCAGATCGACCCAGTCGGCCGAGCTGATGGTGACTTTCGCGTCACCCGTGGCGGAAGCCATTCCACGGAGATCTACTACCTCCGCTCGTCAAACAGGATGGGCGCCCTGCCGGAGGACAAGCACTGGCTCCTGGGCTTCAGGGTCGCCCTCGGGGATCCGCCCAGAACCAGGCCCCTCCCCGTAATGCCGCCCCCGCTCCACCAGCAAGGAGTGGGAAAGAGGCGGCCACTGCGTCCGCCGGAGGCCTACGATCCGGAAGAACCATACTTCCGAGGTCCTCGCAAGTACGTCAAGATCCCTCCAGGGTCAAACGGGCCGATGTTCTCGCACCATAACCACGATCCCGCAATAGTTCCCTGTCCGAATGGGGATCTATTGGCCATATGGTACTCCTGTTGGGAGGAGCCGGGGCGCGAACTCTGCCTACTGGCCAGTCGTCTGAGACCAGACCGGGACGAATGGGATCCCGCATCACCCTTCTGGGATGTGCCGGATCGGAACGATCATGCTCCCGCCCTGTGGTTCGATGGCAAGTCCACCATCTACCAGTTCGTTGGCCTATCCGTGGCCGCAACTTGGGGGAACACCGCCACCGTCATGCGGACATCCAGGGACAGCGGCGCAACTTGGTCGAGGGCTAGGCTGATCATCCCCGAGCACGGCACCCGCCACATGCCCGTGGAATCGGTGTTCATGACCAGGGAGGGTTATATCATCCTGCCTTGTGATGCCGTAACCGGGGGCCACGGAGGGACGGCCATCCACATCAGCCGAGATGGCGGAAAGACTTGGCACGACCCCGGCGGCAAGACCGCGGGCATACACGCTGGCATCACCCAACTCTCGGATGGGCGGTTACTGGCGTATGGGAGAGGGGATGATATCGACGGCAAGCTGCCGAAAAGCATATCGACCGACATGGGTCAGACATGGACCTACATGGCCAGCGAGTTCCAGCCAATAGGCGGTGGGCAGCGCCTCGTGCTGCTGAGGCTTAAGGAGGGGCCCATCTTCTTGGCCTCCTTCGCCAAGGAGTTGATGATCACCGATGCATCAGGCACCGAGCGTCCGGTCTCGGGCCTGTTCGGGGCCATCTCGATGGACGAAGGAGAGACGTGGCCGCATAAGCGTCTGATCTCGGATGACGGCCCTGGACGCCAGGTCGAAACGACGGATGGACACCTCTTCACCCTGAGCTCCAGCAGTGCCGAGCGAGGAGGGTATCTGTCCGTCTGCCAGGATGCGCGAGGCATCATCCACTTGATCAGCAGCCGCCAGCACTACTCCTTCAACTTGGCGTGGTTGAGGTCGCGTCCCCGTGAACCGAGCGCCTGATCGTGCGTTGCATTGGCCCGGCATGTATCTGCGGGCGTCACGGATCAGAGCCCCGGCGGGCATCGAGAAGTGGTCTTTGCCTGGCCTCCCCTCCATCTCGGCAGCCAAGATCCGACCCAGAGATGCTGCCGAAGTGAGGATACGGGCTGGACTGAGGTGAACCCTGTCTAGTGTGGTGTATCCAACCGATCTGCACTGTTCTCGACAGGACCCAACGGCGACAACGCGCAAAGCTTCCGGAAATGCCCTAGGCACACGTGTCCAGAGACATAGGATACACCACACAATGACCTTGGAACCTCGACCATCGACCATGAAACCTATTTCAGGAGGTTTCTCAGCCAGACCGCCTGGCCTGGTGAGTGGCGTGCTCCCCGACTTCGCCTATCCAAACCGAGACTACAGGGACAACTTCCTGAAGGCTCTCGAATTCCGGGGTCCGGACTGGATTCCGTGTACGGTGGGCTTCTCTCCGGCCACCTGGAGGTGCTATAGGGAGAAGCTGGAGGAAGTAGTCATGGCCCATCCGCGCATCTTTGGGGCTTTCAAGAAGGGAAGCGTGGACTTCGACCGGCAACCCGCTGCCTACGCGGAAGGTTACTACACCGACGAGTGGGGATGCGTCTGGAGGAACGTCCAGCCCGGGCTAGAGGGGCAGGTCGTCGGGCATCCTCTCGAGGACTGGCAGTCCCTGGATGACTACAGGTTTCCCGATCCGCTCGCGAAGTCCGAGCGCGGGGATCGCGACTGGGAGAGCACCAAGAAGGACATCAGACGAAGACGGGAGCTGGGCCTTGTGGTCTGGGGAGGAGGCGAGAGACTGTTCGATCGGCTGTACTTCCTGCGCGGATTCAAGAACCTCATGCGGGACATAGTGACGGATGCACCCCAGCTGCCCAGGCTGATCAAGATGCTTCAGGACCACGAGACGGTCCTGGTGGACAAATGGCTGGAGTTGGGCGTCGACATAATCGGCTTCCACACCGACATAGGCACGCAGAGAGGGTTGATGATCAGCCCGGCCCAGTTCCGTAAACACATCAAGCCGTTGTACAAAGCCCTCTTCACCAGATGTCGCGATGCAGGTGTGCATGTCCACCTCTCTTCGGATGGGCGGCTTGTGGAGATCGTTGACGATCTTATCGAGTGTGGGGTCTCGGTTCATGATCCCCAATTCCGGGCCAATACCTTGGAGGGGATAGAGAGGGCCTACAAGGGCAAGATGTGTATCGATCTGGATCTCGATAGACAGATGTTCGCCTTCACCACGCCTGAACTTCTGCACACCCATGTGAGAGAGTCGGTGGAAAGACTGAACTCCCCTGAAGGGGGCCTAATGATGAAGGGGGAAGTGAGCGGCACCAATGTGCCCCTGGAGAATATTGAAGCCCTCTGTGACGCTATGGAGAAGTATTGCATCGATATGGATTTCTGATGGCATGTCTTCAGTCGTCCCTGCTCCATCTATGCTCAGACCAATTGATCTTCCGGGGCCTAGTACGCTTGCCCTGGTCGAACAAGAGGATGAGGATCCTTGCCGCTATGCCGACCAAGATCATCAGGACCACGGCTGCCAGATCCTTCTTGTCCACACAATCACCTGCTATGAGGTTGGGTAGCATCGTTTATGACGATAATGGGGAATGCAGACTGGACATGTGAAACGTGTCAGGGCACTCATCTTGGGATTGGCCCTGGGGCTTCCTTTCGGCTTGCTCTTCTTGGGCATACTTGGTTATTCCAGGCGGATCGGGTCGGTGGTCGGCTTTTGACAACATGAGGTCAGAGAAAGCGAGGTTTTCCAAACTCAGGCAATGCCGTTGTGTGATTCCTCGCAGGCTTGCCGTGTCATCATGTGAGATTTATATGAACAATTGTCCACGAAGTGTGCGACTCCCCCTTGGTGTGTATCATGAACAGATCCGTTTCCGTACGTCGGAGAGGGTGGACGACATCCTTTGCCCTCATCTTCGCGCTTTCGCTTTGGCTCGGCTGCGCTGCAGCGGACTCGCCCTACGTACCTTACGTTCCCCAGATACCCTATGTTGACCCCATCATCATAATCGACATATTCCCCCCGGTGACCAATGTCTCCCTCTCGGGCACCAAAGGCGAGAATGGGTGGTACACATCGGACGTAACTGTCACGCTGAAGGCGACGGATGCAACCGGCGTCGACAAGACCTTCTATACCCTGTACGCTGAAGGGCAGACGATTGGCACTCTCAGGACCTATACCGCACCCTTCAAAGTAACGGCCCAGGGGAAGTCAAGGCTTTCCTACTACTCGATCGATACCCTGGGATACACGGAGTCGGCCAAGATCGAGAACATCTGGGTCGACAAGGGTGCCCCTGAGGGATCGGTGGTTATCGCAGGAGGCACGGAGTACGCCACGTCTCCCTCGGTGTCCCTGACCCTCTCCGCCATAGATGCGGTGTCGGGCGTGTTGCAGATGAGGTTCAGAAACGACGAGGGCAGCTGGAGCGCCTGGGAGGCCTTCTCAGCGACAAAGGAGTGGGAGCTTGGGTCTCAGGACGGCCTCCGGAGGGTCTCCGCTCAGTTCGGGGACATGGCCGGCCTGGTCTCGGCGATATACCAGGATGACATCGTCCTGGATACGCTCCCACCGTCCCTGATGTCGCCGACCGTAAACGGCACCAAGATCAAATCCTCCTCTTATTCGTTGAACTGGACAGCGATGGATCAGGGTTCGGGGGTGGATCGGTATGAGGTAAGGGTTGACGGAGGTGCTTGGACCACCACGGGCGCCACGCCGTCGTACACGTTTTCGGATCTTGCCGATGGAGTTCACACTTTCGAGGTCAAGGCAATCGACAAGGCTGGACGGTCCCAGGCGCTCTCGGTTGATATCATCGTGAATAGGAGCCCTATCGGAGGGCCTGGATATCTGGAGGAGATGCTGCTCATCGTCATGGTCGTCGCCGTGGCTGGCGCAGTGATCTTCTTCCTGATGCGGAAGAGGTCCAAGAAGCCTCCGGCTCCGGAGAGGCTGAAGCTGAGCGCCGAGCCCGGGGAGATCGTGGCCGATGGCCGATCGACTTCGACACTGACCGTCGCGCTCCTGGACAAGTCCGGCAAGCCAGCCGCGGCCACAGGCGATATGGAGATCCGCCTGGCGACGAACATCGGCAGACTGGTTGATCCGGCTGTTCGGATCAAGAAGGGAGCCTCCTCCGGAGCCACCGTCATTGCATCCACGACGCAGTTCGGTCCTGCCAGCGTTAGCGCAGAGTCGTCGGGTCTGGAAACGGGGACGGTGACTCTAAACTTCAAGGAGAAGCCCAGGTTCTGCATGGGGTGCGGGGCTAGGATGTCGGTGCGGGACACGAGATGCTCCAAGTGCGGCGCTTCTCCTGCACACTTCGGGGGACCCGAGACCAAGACATGTCACTGCGGCGCGGTTCTGCCTCAGACGGCGAGCTACTGTAGCGAATGCGGAGCCAAGCAGCCTCCGGTGGCCGGAACGATGTCGCAACAGCCTCCCGCCATGGGGTGAGTCTTTGGGCCAGCCGGCGTCCAAGCAAGGGGACAAGGTCGTAGGGACGGATACCCACATAGTCATGGTTCCGTCGCCGGGCGGTCCTCAACCCGTGCCCATGCCCTTCCCGTTCAGCGGCGAGATAGTGAGCGGCACCAGCCCCAACGTGGTCATCGAAGGGCGGCCTGCGGCTACAGTCGGCAGCGTGGCAATGAACTCACCGCCGCACGTTCCCACAGGAGGCACCTTCCAGAGGCCTCCGAGCAACCAGGCAACCATCATCGCCGGCAGCCTCACGGTGACTATCAACGGCAAGCCGGCGGCTCGAGCGGGAGACAAGGCTAGGACGTGCAACGATCCCGTTGATCTACCTGCAGGCTCCATCGTTGCGCAAGGAAGGGTGTTCATAGGATAGGACGATAGGTTCACCGTCGCCATGCAGGGAACCGCCTTTGACCAGCCTTGGAGGCGAGGACTTTCCGTGGAGTCCAAGACGTACACGACCGCTTTGGTGATCATACCTCCCGAGACCGTATGGCCTTCCATCCAGGCCTTGCGGCAAAAGCATGACCGGCAGCTAAGGCGATGGATGCCTCACATCACGCTGTTGTACCCTTTCAGGCCTCGCCAGGCCTTCGGCCAATCTGTCAGACTGCTTCTGTCAGCTTGCAAAGACACCAGAGGTTTCGAGGTGAGTCTGGATACCTTCAGCTACTTCGAGCACTCGCCCGGGCTGTATACGGCATGGCTGGC
The DNA here is from genome assembly GCA_964452145.1 of Hadarchaeota archaeon (SeqCode). Taxonomy (GTDB): domain Archaea; phylum CAYQAE01; class CAYQAE01; order CAYVLA01; family CAYVLA01; genus CAYVLA01. The sequence continues at coordinate 17,288 of CAYVLA010000006.1, read as the reverse complement.
GCCGGAGCCCAGAGAGCCGATTGTCGAACTGCAAGATCGATTGTTGGGTGCCTTCCCTGACTGCGACGAAGTGACCAGATTCGAGAATGGGTACAAGCCCCACCTAAGCATAGGCCAGGTAAGGGGAAGGGCAACGCTGGAGAGGTTGCTGCCGGGTCTCCAACAAGCGTGGCGACATCTCGAATTCACCGTATCCTGCATCAGCTTGATCTGTAGAGGCGATCCTCCGGATGACGTCTTTCGCGTTGACCGCGTCGTCCCCCTGGGGTAAGACACCGCGCTGAAGAAGACGACCTACGACAGGGGCCTCTTCCCGGACAGCTCCACTCTCTCTATGATGCCCACAACCTGCTCCACGCGAAGCTCCCTCTCCATCGAGTACCTGAGGCGAACCACGGTGGCCTTCCCATCGGGCCCTCCCTCCATGTTCCCCTCCGTTGGCCTCAGATCGTAGCCCTGTGCCGAGAGATCATTCTGTGCAACCAAGAGCAGCTTGACGACTTTCTCGGCGATCTGATCGGCCTTCTCCCTATCTGTGTGCCAGACGTCAAGGGAGTAATCCGCCCTCAGCTTGACGACCTTGAGGCTGACGATACCTCTCTGACCCACGTACCTTACCAGGATGTTGTCCTTGCCCTTGGCCGGGGGCTTCTTGAAGACAATGGAGCTCTTCTCCAGGTCGACGCTGAAGTCATCGCGAGCCGCGAGCGGCCTACCCAAGGGGTGCTCGACTCGCAGGCTCTCTTCCATCGGTTTCTCCTTCAGGCGGAAGGAACTCGAGGAGCCGTCACCGCTGAAGGCTTCCTCATTCTCAATCCTTCCCCGCTCCACGTCCTCGGCAAGGCCCGAACTATCGAACCGGAAGCCGATGTTGCCGATGGAAAGCGCGGGCAGTTTGGATGGAGCCTCGCCGAAGAGGATGTTGTCCTTGGGTATCTCCTCAAGGTTCTTCTTCAGGACCTCATCAACAGCTCGTTCGAACTCCCTCAGCATTGGGGGTCACTTCGCAAGCGGTTTGGAGGGGGTGATCCTGGACCTGGCGTGCAGGACATTCCCTATCCTCGGTGTGCATTCGGCGTCCGTATTCTTGAAGCTGACCGTTAGGACTTCCTTCTCGGGGTTGGGATTTGCCAGACGATACCTGTACCAGGCGTACTCGTTAGGAGAGAGGAGATACTCGACATAGGGATTGTCCGCGCCCTTGGGTCTGAGCTTCGATCGGTCGTGGACGAAAAGGCCCGGAAAGACGTGCTGCGTGCCGTCCATGTAGTCGAGGACCACCTCCAAGGCCTTCCTGTCGCCGTTCTCGGCCCCAGCCCAGTAGTCTATCGAGTCTATGGTTTCCACTATCCCGAACCTGCATATCTCGCCCGTCTGGCCCTTGGCAAGGACCCACTCCCTTGTGATGAGCCCGACTATGGCAGCATCATAGCTTGCGCTCTCGCCCGGCAAGATCTGATCGAGGGCATGGTCGGTTCCGACCGTGCTCGTCACGTTCAGGAGAGTAATCGTTTCCTGCATGCTGTCGACATACTCCCTTAGGGACTGGATCCCTTTCTGTAGATCCTCAAGATCCTTCCTGATCAGTTCCTGGATCTTGTTCCAGTCCTCGGACCTGATCACTTCACCAGGCTTCTTCGTTATTGGCTTGAACTCCACCACTTCTGCATCACCGCTCCTTGACTCTAACCAGCGCGGTGGTTCCGGCGGCCTTAAGGGAATCCACCACCTGCTGGATATGCTTCAGATCGGCCTGCCCAACGGACTTGGGGTCCACCCGGACCTCGAATGTCGCGGGCTGAAGCCTTTCCCACTCAAAAAGGATTCGAACCGGCGGAACGGCCACCGCGAAGGTTTGCTCGTCAAACTTGGCTTCATCAAAGACGCCGACCTGCCTTCCCAGCGACTCGCTGTATCTCCAGACTGAGCCTCTCCTAAGCAGCTTCGGTACGTCATTCCGGATCGATCCCTTCGCGACTTTCCTGCCGTCGACCATGGCTCCCTCGCTGCTCAGCTTCAGTTGCTGCTTTCCCGAGAGCTTTCCTTGGAAGGTCACCGTTTCGGCAATGTCGAGGTTGGTGATCTCCGGTTTGCTGACCTCCCCTGCCTCCTCCACGGTCAGGGTTATGCTCGGTTGGGCGTCCTCGATGCTGTTGCTTGCGAGGAACCATCTCTCACCGGCGCCCACCGTGAACTCGGCGGACCCAGGTGCAGGCGGGTTCTCCACGATCTCGACGTCCTCGTCCGATCTAGCGTTGACCAGCCTTCGGACCGCATCCGATATGGTGGCCACGGTTCCTCCGCCCCTGTAATCCTCGACGCCCCTCTTCAGCCTTTGCCTGAACCGGCCATCTTCCTCGTCTGGTAAACGCGCCATGGACAACAATCTGCCCAGCCTGTCCAGTTCCTCTCCCTCTGCAGTGTCGACCCAGCGCGTCTTCATAACTTCGGTCATTCGCAGCTCCGACAAGTCGAGCTCGCGCCCCACGGACTCAAGAAGGGCCCGGAGAAGGGAACCCTTGTCCCAGCTCTTGTAGAACCGCGGCAGCCTGCTGGCGATTCGATCGATGCGGTCCATGGACTTCACTACCTGGGCTTGGCCCTGCAATCGATGGTCAGTTTCCTGGGCTCGGCCCTCTCAAGGCTGGTGACTGTGATGTTCTCCTTCTGGCTTTCGATGATTTCCGTTTCCTTGTAAGCAGTTATGCTGACCTGGGTCACATCAGCAACATCTCTGGCGGCGAGAGCCGCATCGATGATCCTTGAGAATAGCACATCTTCGCCAATGCCGCAAGAGGATATGTAGCTCCTGACGAGTCTCTCAGCCTCGGTCGTTGATTGGGCCGGAACTGCGTGTTTAGGCAACGTAAGAACCATGGATGCATCGATGTAGACCGTCTTCGGTCTGAGGAACTCCACCTTAATCCCCGCGGCCCTTGTCTCGTTTATGACCTTCATGATCTCATCCGGATCCCCTCCATCCACTATGACTCTGACGATCCCGGGGACGTTATCCGGCATGTCCTCGATCAGCAGCGACCTCACACCTTCCACTGCGCGCACGGCTGATTCAAGCGAAGGCAGTGTGGCTCGGCCAGCCAACTCCAATGCATGTCTTGCCCTTTCCCTGAGTTCTTGATCCCCTTCCTGCTCTACGCCATTGGTTATGTCGCCTTTGTTGATGACGTACTCGATGCCCTGGACCGGCTGGGGCATGACCGTGATCGCGCCAGCCAAGACGTTTCCCCTGGGGCCCGCGACCTGGCAGATGACCGGCGCGTCGGCTTCCCACCTCCCGTCGGGCAGGGGCTTCAAGAAGACCTCCTCCGTGGTGGTGAAGGATATCGCTTCCTCGGGCCTTGGAGAGAAGACCGCCACCGCAGAGCCCTTCGGGACGGGGATCTGGGCAAAGCTCGTGTAGTCGATCCGGAAAACGGTCCTAGAGTCGGGCCTCATGCCCTCTGGGAGCCATCTCAGACGACCTTCGACGAGATCGTAGTCAGCTGTTCGCTGAAAGACATGGGCGGCCCCAGAAACGGTCCCCTCCACCTTGATGATGTCCCCTACGGCCGGTTTCTTCAGGGAACACTCCAAGGATCCGTCGAAGAGATGAACCTCCCCGGTGGTTGTCAGGGACTCGGGCGGCGTGCCACGACCAAAGGTGACCAGGCCCGATGAAGGCTGGGGTGGCTTTCGCTTCATGCCGAGGATGGCCACGACCATGTCCAGTGCCTCGCCGGTGGCGGTGTCGAGGAAGCCGGATATGTGCATGTGATCCATCTGCGAGTAGAGGTAGTCAATCTCGCGGCCTATCGCTTCAGTGATGGTTCTGATCACGCTGCCCGAGCTCACGTCCGACAGCCCGAAGGGCCTGGAGAACGCATAGTGAACGCTGAATCTTGACCCCTCGTCGGGTCGCAGACCATTGGCCAGCCACTCTAAGCTGTCGCGGCTCAGCCTGTAGTCGGTTCCCTCCTCGAAGACCCTTTCCTGTCCCCTCGACCATCCCTTGACTTGGGTTATCCTGCTGACAGGAGTATTCTCGAGTTGGTATCGGGACTTGCCAGAGAGGTACTCCAGATCCTGCGTCACTTCCCCTCCGGAGATCTGGGTCAGTATGTCCTTGGCTATCTGCCTATAGGTCTTCCTTTCAAGCAGCTACTCCACCTCCAGTCTGAATGGATAGGTTATGGTCAGGGGGCGAAGGCCTTCAGTGGGCACAACGGATATATCGATGAGGAGGCATGAAGCATCTTGGCGGCTTGCTCTTACATCGATGCTGTCTATATGCTTGATCCTTGGCTCCTGCGAGAGGCAGAACTTGACGACATTCCTCACCCTTGTCCTAGTGGCTTCGTTGTTGGCTTCCCCCACCAGGCTGTAAAGGCGAGAGCCGTAGTCCGCATGTCCGATATCCTCCAATTCGCCCTCCTCCGTCGCGAGCCGGTGGATGATTGCCTGGGCAAGATTCTGCTCTTGGGCAACCGTTCTCAGGTCCCCTCCCACCGAGACCAAGTCCGCTCCCACATGGTCGAATCTCAGTCTCAGATCCCTGTCCACAGCTTCCCCGACTGCCATAAGAAACGCCCCTAGTTGATGCTCACCTGTGCACCCTTAATGGTGGTACTGCCATTCGCTTTGAGTACCGCGTTCCCATCCGAGCTTGCTTGGAGATTGGCGCCGGCGGAGAGGACTAGGTTGGATTTTGACTTCATCTCGACGAGAGACGCGGCTTGGATGATCGTAGCGTCTTGTGACTCCATCGTAGTCACATTCGATTTCAGTTGTGCAACATTGCCGGATTCCAGTATCGTGTTCATCTCGGTCTTCGCTATCAAATTGCTGCCAGACTCAATTCTCATGTCCTGTTCGCTCTTTATGTTGACGGTTGCGCCGGATATGTTCATCTCCCCATCGGCCTTTATCGAGGCATCGCCCTTCGCCGCAATGGTTACATCTGCCTTCGACTCGACGGTAACGTTCCCGTTTCTCGATATCGTCACCCTCGTTGCACCAGCCTTGAGCTTCACGTCGTCATCGGTCATCTGAAGCGTGAGGCCGCTGGGGAATTCCAGATACACCCGCCTGACATCTGGGTTGGTGCTGTACGGCGCAACGTATACGATCTCCTCGGCCTTGTTCGCCGGCGGACGGTCCTCGTCGTTGTAGAGCCGCCCAACGATTACGGGCGAGTTGACATCTCCATTGACGTACAGCACCAAGACCAAGTCTCCGACGCGTGGAATTCCCGCCAACCCGATTACCTGAGTGGCTATGGGCACGCGCCGAAGCTCGAGGTCGGGTTCCTTGAGCCTGACGTTGCACTCGTAGTTATCCTTGTCGCTATCGCTGGAATGCGGAAATATGGATGTGACGATGCCAAGCTCAGGCATCCTGAAGTTCCTCAGCTCCTCCTGTGCGATTCCTCTGATTGCCTCCACCATATCCATCATTTCTGTTCACCCTTCCCGCGCCCCATGATTGCGGTTGTGAAGCCCTTCGCATTGCTCAGGTGGTGCTCGACGCCCATGACATCGAAACTTGCGTTCATCACGGGGCGCGGGGCCTCTTCTATGGAAACGATATCTGCAAGGTCCACGCTGGGCCACCCAACGCATTCTACGGTGAGCCTAAGGTTGAAACTGATTCTCTCAAGCCTCGCCTTGGCAACGTTCTCAGCCGTTTGCTTGTCCTTTATAGCTGGATCGCGCAGGACGAGGACTTCCTTTCGGTCAATCTTGCCAGCCTCGCCCTTGATGTCCTGTTTGGTCAGCCACGTGGATGTGTCCGAGCCCTTGGAGCTGGAGGGGCTTTCCCCCCGAACCAGTGTGGCCGTGTAGCGAGGTGTTAGGTCCTGGACCTTTGCGCTGATGATATCCTTGCCGTACTTCAGGGTGTGGTTCTTGCCCGGTGTGCGCTCCTTGAACAGCATCCGTCTGTCTAGGTCAGCATAGACGTCGAAGTTGCATCGCTGGGCCAGTCTGAGGACGTGCTGATAGGCGTTCAGTTTGCTGTCGATGACGTAGAGGGGCAGGCTTATGCCGTCTGAGGCGTCCTTCATCTTCACTCCGGCCTCCTGGGCCAGAGCCCGCACGATCTTGCCCGCCGTCTGGCTGGAGAAGACCCTGTTGATCTTGAGGCGGAGAAGGTGTGAACAGGGCCCGAGGGCCGTGACGGTCAGGCCATCGATCCGGTGTTCGACCTTGTCGAGGGATCCGCTGAATACCTTCTCCAGCTTCCCGTCATAGCCCATCTTCACATCCACGGGGTCCCGCCCTTCGAACTCCAGCTCGGTGCCTCTCGCGAGCTGTACCTCGCAGCTATCGATCGGCAGCCCCATGCTGCGCCTCACGATTAGGCTGACCACCTCGTCGTCCTGGGCATCTATGCCCTGGGAACCGATCTGGACAGAGAAATCTGGGCGCAGCATCACTCTACCCCGGGACCTTCTTGAGATCGTCAGCGATCTTCCCTACTCTCTGGCGGACCTCTTCTGCGGCCTTGGGTTCCTGGCTCGGGGGCTTGGTCTCCCCGGGGCCCTTCTCCGGTGGATGCTCTCTCAGGACCATGGTGTATCGGCATCCCGACGGAGCCGTGTTCCTGAAAGTTGCCGAGAAGTCTTCGATGACGACCTCGGAGACATCGTCAACCGGGCTGATGTCGGAGGAAAACGGAATCGGTTTTCCAAGCCCAAACTTCGCCTTCAACTCACCCAACGTGGTCCTCGCATCGGGGCCGACGAGGCTTCCCTCAACGGATATCCTCACCGGGTTCCGTCCCAGGTCCTGGAAGACGTTGCTATCCGAGCCCGGAATCTTGAGTTCGACGATCTTGCGCTTTCCGGAGACGGAGAGGTTGACTATGTTCCGGATCTCCTTGATCACGCCGTCCTCATCGGACCGCGTTATGAGGTCGATGTCGTCCAGCTTCATCCTCAATCTCTAGGCCTCCTCGAAACCTGCGTATCCGTAGTACCGTCGGACCTGCTCGGACAGGATTCGAGATATCTTCTTTTCCAGATCCCTAAGATCCTCCTCGGTCTCACCCGATACTGTGACCCTTATGTCGCTCTGTACCGTGGGGCTTATCGGTCTGAGGCGTGGACGAGGCCTTTCCAGCTGTGGATGGAAATGGCGAGCCGGCTCCTCGACGATCAGGGCCTCTTGGGCCGGGCCAGGAGGGCCGATCAGGCTGCCTCTTGGCAAGGAGATCGGTGGCCCCGCCAGGGGGTGGACGGTGGGAGGCGCCAGCTGCGCCGCGGCAGCTAGGGGAAGCAGTACTGCCTTCATCGTCTGGCTAACGAGGGCTTCGATCCTGCCCAAAGCAGCGGCGACTTCGTGCGAAGGCTGCAAGACAATTCTCTCACCGGGGGCGGTGCCTTCTGGACGAACTGCCGTGATGGGCGATGGTATCGTTACGGGGGCCTCTCCGAGGACCGGTTCCGGCGGTCCACCAGCGTGGCCCGGCTCGAAGCGGGTGATCGCGGCCAGAAGGGATGCTGCGCTCGCGGCGGGAAGGACTCGTTTGAGGGCGGATTCCATGACGGAGGGCTTAGGGTAGAACCTCGTCGTCTTCCTGGTCGGCTCTCCTTCAGCGGCGCGAACCGGGCTGATCTCTCGTGGCTCACCGATGCTTCTAGGCAGCTGTCTGGGCTGTGCCCAACGTGGCCTCCGGCTGGGCGGCAGAGCTTTGACGGGCCCGATCATCCCCAAAGCCATCGGTGCGAGGATTCTTTGACGTCTCGGACGTGATCGCTCAGAGGCTTGGTCCGCTCTCACACGCATGGAGGGGGACGACGCCGGGGCGGCTTCTGTGGGATGAGCTTCGCCGATCTCGGCTGGTCCAGGAAGCGTTCGGGTTGGTTGCGGCCCCAGAGGCGCAGGCCCGACGAAGGGGACGAGCCCCATCTTAGCTCTCGCTGCCCTTGAAGCCGAAGCTGTGGCTCTCATCGGCCGGGCCAGCCTCACCCCAACGACCTTGGACATCTCGGCCAAGTTCGCCGATACGCCCTTTGGGCGTTCCGCGGCAATAGCTGAGCCGGGCTGGATTTCCGGGCTGGATATGGGTCCAAGCAAAGGGATCTGAGTCGGGAACGTTGCGAGTCTGGCGGCCTGTGCGGAGACCCCTCCGGCCGCGAGGATGGCCTTTCTCCTGGCTAGGGACACCCGGAAGCTGAAGGAGGCAATCATCCTTCCAAGTGGTTCTGGGGGCTGTTCGGCCTCACCCCTGGCTCCGGCCGACCAGAGGTCCAGAATCGGGAGGGTCTCGAATCTGGTGATCGATAGTTGGCCGACCTTGCCACCGACCTCCAAGATGGAGTAGATGACCCCCGCCACGGAGCCAAGAATCCTCGAGAAGTAAGCTGTCAACGACGACAGGAGGCTCGAAACGTCGACCCCGACCTGCAGAAGACTTCTCACGCAAGATAGACTCGACCCCATCAGCCTAACAGGCCTGGCCATGAGGCCCGCCGGCTTCCTTCTCCCAACCAAGGTGCTCCTATTCCTCCTCTTCCTCGGACACCACGATCCTTGTCACGCCCTCCGTACCCATTCTGGATGCTCTCGCCATTTCCATCCTGTAGGCCAAGGCTCCCGTGAGAAAGAGGATCTGGTCCCTAGTCAAATCGGCGGGGTGGTCGGCGAGTCTGTATCCGCAGTCGAGGCATAGTGCCGCTAGCTCCAACCCCTCTGGGCTTCTCACGAATTGGTCGACTTTGCTTTTTTTTTACGTGCCTCTGGCTCGGTGACCCCGCTGAGCTCCAGGACCTTCATCCCAATGAACTCGGGCACGCCGAACTTCATGCCGGCGACCTCCTCCGGCGTCAACTTCGGATCCTCCATCCCCATGGAAGTGGCCATCCTCAGGGCCTCGAGGTTCCTGTGCACATCGACCCTGCTCAGATCCGGAGAACCATCTTCACGTAAGGGAACGTTGCCAATGACAGAGAATATCTTGGAAAGCTCCCCGTCGGTCAGGGGGCGGATCACGACCTCCGCATCGCCATAGTCCTTGACTCGAAGGCTCTCCCGTATTCTCGTGCCCTGGAGGATGGCCTCCTTGGTGAGCCTTGCCATGCCTACTGCTCCCTGAGCCTCGTCGATGTGAAGGTGTAGTCGCTCATGCCCGTGCCGTTCGCATCCATGGAGAACGCCTTGCCCTCCAGGTAGCATTCATCGAAGGACAGGGTCTTGATGGACTGACCTCCCTTCTTGAGCTCAACGACGAGCTGGAAGGGCTTCACGTTCGCCACTCCGGTGATGAGCATCGTGTCGAACTTCGGGTAGGTTGACCTGATCCTCAACGTGCCTTCCACGAACATGGGTCCGTAGTCGACGCCGATCCGCTCATCGATGCCGATGTTGTGCACGTTTTGTCGATTCCTCACGATCTTGTAGTCGATCGTCTGGAGGCCGGGAATGACCTCCCCGTCGACCTTAATGTTGCTCACGTTTGCCGAAATTATCACAGGATCCGCCATTCTCCATCACCTCACGCCTGAACGGTGATCGTGGCGTAGATGTAGTCCATGGCCCTGACGGGACGTACGGCGATGTCCGCTCTGACGATGCCCTGCGCGAAGTCCAGCTGGGAGGAATAGACGTCCACCAGGAAGGGAGGTTGTTTCCCGTCGGTGCTGGGGACGATGGATTCCTCTCGAACCATGGTCAGGAAGAACTCCGTTAGCTTCTCCCTGAGGGCCGTCCTCCCGCCCGCAGTGTTAAGGGTGCCTATGAAGTTCTCGCAAACGTTCTTGGCTCCCCTAACGGCATGGTCGGCTATCCTGGTCACGCTGATCTGTTCCTTGTCTGTGGAAATGCCCTTCTCGACGATAATGCCCCTTCCCTTCCTTGCCTCCAGGGCCAGGATGCCAGCCTTCAGCAGCTCCATCAGCTGTGAAGGCGTGCATCGGGCCTCCAGCTCGGCAATGCCCGTTATCGCCTTGAACGTCGGCGACTGGTAGTAGCTTAGCTTGCTTATCAGGCCCGCCACTGCGCCCGAAACGCCATAGGGGGCGACGATGACAAACCTGTCGCTGGCCAGGGTCGTGGTCCTCTTCGCGATCTCCTCCACGGGCTCACCAGGTCCCACAGTGCCGATGCCAATCCTGTTCTTGGCGTCCTTGCACATGTTCTTGCAGTGGGCATCGACCAGCGCATGGACCTTGGGGTCCCACGAGTCGCAGGCGGAGACCATGTCCACGTCCTCCTCCATCTCCAGCATCTCGAGGGCTCCTTCGAAGTCCTTCAGCTTCGGCTGGGCCGTCGCTCCTCCCGACAGCTCGATCTCACCGAATGCGGGTATCGTCGTCTTCGGAGGTTTCGAGGGCTTGATCATGTCCTTGGCAGAGACCAGCTCCGAGTTGTTGCTAAGGACGTTCACCAGGTACAGATCGCTCGCCGGATCCATTACCAGGTTGTCCCAGACCTCGAATACGACGCCGTTGGTGAGCTGGGCCATCACCGTGTCCTTCGATGATCCCTTGGAGAGGCCAACCTTGATCCCATTGCCTGCTTGGCCCGGCATCTTGGCCTGAAGACCAACCAAGCTCTCACCATCCGGGTTCTTGACCGTGGCGGTGGCGGACTGGGAGCCTTCTGCCTCAACTCGTACCGCATAGACCTCGAAGACTCCGTTGAGGAAGGCTAGCCTCGCGTCCTTGATGAGCGAATGAGTCTGGTCACCACCGAACTTCTCGGTTAGTTCCCGATAGCTCGTTGTGGGGATCGGTTTCAGCACCGGTCCCTTCTCGGCCGTCCCCACAAGTCCCACAACCCCTGAGGGATGGAGCTGTTGGGGGACGATCTCCTTCAGAACCTGGATTTCAACACCGGGGAGAATCCTCGCCAAATCGAGACCCCTCGGTCCGGAATCGGGCTGGACCTATTTAAAGATTGTCTCGCTGTCGTTTCCAGATATCTGGCTCCCTCAAGGCATTTGCGGATGTCACTTAAGCTTCTCCACAGTGATTCAAAGGAATGAAGGGTATGTTGCGGTGAAACTTTAATCTGAGTGCTACAGCTCTCAACCCGGGCTGGGTTTATGAGGACTCCTTGCCAAGGCGCGATGGAACCGTTCGTGCTTAGGTCGAACACGATCTTCTTCCATGACTGGCGATATGTGTATCATGGGGACCACGGGTGGGTGACGGAGGAAGGGAGGTCGCTTGGGTTGTGGAGCCCTGAGCGCGTTCCCCCGCTGAGATGGTCGGGTAGGGATATCCCTAGAGGCATCCAACTCAGAGGCATGCGGGCTCGAAAAGGCGAGCCAATCGTTGTACCCGATCGCCCCTGGGAGGGCGTGATTTTTGCACCTTCGCTCATCAGGGACCTGGGATCGTACAGGCTGTGGTACGAGTCTGTCCCCCCGGACGATCTGGCCACGGATCAAGCCGGGAACCGGAACCTACTCTGCTACGCCGAATCCAAGGACGGGACGAACTGGGAGAAGCCCAGCCTTGGTCTGGTCTGCTACAAGGGATCGGAGGACAATAACATCGTGTATGGCGGCTCCGCGGCGAAGTGGGGTTATCATGGTGGTAGCGTCTTTCTGGATACTGGCTGTGGGCCCGAGGAGAGGTATAAGATAATACACCTGGGTTTTCTGAGACCGCAGGATCTTGACAGATTCAGGAAGATGGGCTACGAGGTGGATCCTCGCAACGAGAGGGCCAAGAGGCCCAACGCCCTGTTTGGGGCGATCTCACCCGATGGTTTCCACTGGACCCCTCTGGATGAGCCCCTGATGCTTCAGATGAGCGATACTCAGAACATAGCCTATTTCGATCCGAGCCTTGGCAAGTACGTGGCCTACGTTCGAACATGGACCATGCACAGGCGGTCCATCGGGAGAGCGGAGTCCGCGACCTTCCGGCGTTTCCCCCTCCCGGAGACGGTTCTCTGGTCGGGGAGCGGAGTGGGCCCTTCTGATCTGTGGTACGCCAACGCAAAGACCCTCTATCCCGGGACAACGGACTACCACCTCATGTTCCCCAAGTTGTGGCGAGTGAGCGAGGATCGCTTCCACGTCCATATTGGAGTGAGCCCGGATGGGATCATGTGGAGCCTTCCCCCGAGGAGCCAGGTTCTGTATCCCGGCAACCCGGGGCAGAGAGACGCCGGGGGAGTGGATGTCGGAAGTGGGATGGTTGAGTTAGGAACAACAGAGGTGGCCGTTCCCTTCATCGCGTACGCGATCCCGCACAAGTACACGCGAACGGCCCCGCTGGGCAGCATCGCACTTGCTCGTTGGGCGAGGGGAAGACTGGTCGCCCTTCACGCCGAGGAGCAGGGCGAGTTCAGGACGATGTTTGTCCACTTCCAGGGAGACGAGCTGCATGTGAATGTCCGCACCCTCCCGGCTGGGGAGGTTCGCATCGGTGTGCTGGGCCGCGATGGCAACAGTCCCAAAGACCGATCCGTAGCGGACTGCGACCCCGTCGTAGGTGACCACCTTGACCGTGTCGTTACGTGGCACGGTCAATCGGAGTTGGGACACGAGCCCGGTCAGCCCATGGCTTTCAGGGTCCGGATGGTTTCAGCCCAGATGTTTGGGATGCACTTCGTCGAGAGTTAGTCATTCTACTCCCATGCCCAGGCCCAAACGGAACATGCTTTAAATGCCCAATGCCAGGCGGGCAGCGTGCCCGATCAGGACCGGGGGCAACCCGCGTCGATAGTGATTGAGGATCTCGTCAAGAGGTTCGAAGACGTGGTTGCCGTGGATGGCATCAGTCTCCGGGTTGGCCGAGGCGAGCTCTTCGGCCTTCTCGGTCCCAATGGCGCCGGGAAGTCCACCATAATCAACGTGTTGTCAGGCCTTATCAGTCCCTCAAGCGGATCCGTCATCGTCGGAGGCTACGATGTCGCAAAGGATCTGGAGAGGATCAAAAAGCTCATAGGGGTCTGCCCCCAGGACACCGCGGTGTACGACTACCTGACCGGGAGGGAGAACGTTGAGCTGTTTGGACATCTCCACGGCATGTGCAGGCAGGAGCTGGAGAAGAACACGGAGATGCTTCTCAGCAAGATGAGCCTTACGGAGGATGCGGACAGGCGCTTGGGCAAGTACAGCGGCGGGATGAGACGGCGGGTGAACCTCATCATGTGCCTGGTGCACGATCCCGAGATCCTGCTCTTGGATGAGCCCACTGTCGCCATGGATCCCCAATCCCGGCGTGGGGTCTGGGACTTCATCCGAGAGCTGAAGAACCGTGGAAAGACGGTTGTCTTGACGACCCACTACATGGAAGAAGCCGAGGCGCTGTGCGACAGGGTTGGGATCGTCGACCACGGGAAGCTCATCGCGCTCGACTCCCCGGAGGAGCTGAAGGCCAGATTCAAGGCCAGGGATCTCGAGGAGGTCTTCATCCAGATGACAGGTAGACGAATAAGGGAGGGCGCATAGGATGAATCTCCAGCGGGTAGGGGCACTTTCAAGGAAGAGCCTGAAGGTCATCGTAAGGCAGCCGGCTTCCCTGTTCATGCTCATCTTATTTCCGTTGGTGCTGACGTTGGTTTTCGGGTTGTCCTTTGGCAAGATGGGTGGCGGCCAGGACACCAGTTTCAGGGTCGGGGTCGTCGACCTGAACTCGGGCGGTCCCCATGCCCAATGGTCAGCATACCTCATTGCCAACATGTCGGCAGCTCGGGTCCTAGAGGTCAAGGATTATCCCGACAACCGGACTGGGCAGGGAGATCTATCCGAGGGAGCACTTCAGGCCTTGATCTTGATACCCTCCAACTTCGGTGAGAGCTGCAACTCGTTCCGACAGGCCATGGGCGACCCCGGCTCTTGGATCAATGCCACGGTCGACCTTTACGTTGACAGCGGATCCATGCTCGCGGCTCAGGCGGTGCCATCCATCATTCAGGATGCTCTCAGCACCACGCTTTTCGGGAGGCAACCCTCCTTGGCAAGTCCGGTTAGACTTGGCATCCCGTCCTTGGTGGAGGCTAAGAGACATACCATGTATGACTACTTCGTGCCGGGGCTCTTCGCCTTCGCTGCCATATTCCTAATAATGGAGGTGGCGCAGTCCTTCACCATCGAGCGGGAGAGAGGCCTGCTTAGAAGAATCTCCACAACTCCTACCAGGTCATCCGAGGTCATTGCCGCCAACGCTTTAGCATACTCGACCATTGCAGCGGTCCAGGTCGTGATAGTCTTTGTGATGGCATTCGTCATGGGCTTTCGCCCCGCGGGCAATGTCCTTAGCGTCTTGATGGGTTTCGCAATCGTTCTTTCCTTTGCGGTCTGCACTGTTGGATTTGGCCTGATCACCGCGAGCCTGGCCAAAGACCCGGGAACGGCCACGGGAATCGCCTTCATATTCATCATGCCACTAATGTTTCTGGGCACCTTCGTCGGCTTCGCCATGTCGGCGGCCATGCAATCCATCCAGTGGTTGGTCCCGAGTTGGTACGTTACAGATGCGATGACCCATCTGTTTCTGAGGGGTGCCGACGCCTTTGGCCGCGCCGTGCTCACGGATCTCGGTGTCGTCCTGCTGTGGAGTGCACTGGTTCTCGGCGCGGGGGTCATCGTCTTCGGTAGGTACGGTAAGCTCTAGCGGATTAAGTGGATGACGGGTGGACGGAAGATAGAAAAGCTTGCTGGGGGAATGAAATGTTTGTGCGAGCCAGTCGTGGTTGGCTTCTCCTCATCGCAGCATGTTGTCTCTCCGCTTCGTCGGGTTTCTCCATGTCGGATAAGAGGGATCCTCAATCAGGCAGGATACGGGTGTTGAACATGGGGGCCGATGCGGTCCCTGGAACGGCTTCTCCACTAGTTGTGCTGCTCACAGATCCCCTCATCTCGGCTCAGACGGTGCCGCTCTACAGCACAATCTTCGACCCCAGGAGGACCGAACGCTACATGCGGGTGTACATGCCAAGAACCGAGGAGAGCATGAAGCAGGATTACGACCTCATCCTGATATCCGATGCAACCGTTGACAACTTCCCCGTCAAGTACTTCCCATGGATGATCCACTCAGTGGTGGACGGGGGTCTTGGCTTCCTCACGACAGGCGGATCGGCCATGTACGGTGGGCGCGACCAGTACCTGCCATGGAACAGCGTGTCGATTATTGAGATCTTCGCGGTCGCCTTCGAGCCATATCAGACCTATCTGGTCGGACAGGGATCCCATGGGCCGGTGAAGATAGTGCCCAACGACGGTAAGAACGAGTTCGTCGCTTCTCTTCCATGGGGTACGGCTCCGTCTATCAACTACATGATTCATATCGTCCAGACAAGACAAGGGGCCACAACGTTGCTCGCTGCAGGCATCCCGGAAGGCCATCCCTTGCTTTCCTACTGGGATATCGGCAACGGACGGGCCACCAACCTCATCTTCGACTGGTATCCCTGGCGCCTAGAGCCCTTCCAGAAGTGGACCTACTACATCGACTTCGCGGGCAACCTGATCTACTTCTCGGCCGGGGTCAGGGTACCGCAGGATCTGGAGCTGGTTCACTCCCTTCGATCAATGCTCGCAGGGTACTTCGAGAGGCGGACCATCTTGCTGTCGGTCATCGCCTTCGTAGAGAAATTCGGCGCCAATGCGAACCGCATTGAGAGAGAGATCGGTGTTCTCGACTCGGACTTCAGCCTGGCCCAGCAGCTGTACCGGGATCAGGAATGGGAGGCGTCCAAGGCGCTCCTGGAGGACATCAAATCAAGGGCAGCCAAGCTCGATGATGAGGCAATCAAGCTGAAGGATCGCGCCCTGTTCTGGATATACGTCGTAGAGTGGTCGGCCGTGACTGCCACTCTGATGGTGTCAGGCTCCGTGGTCTGGGCCCTGATGGTGAGGCGCCGTCTTTACGGCGAGGTGGGCGTGACGCGGCTCAGGTGAGGCCTACTTCCAGAAGGATGCAGGGATCGATCTCGGCTTGCCCCTCAGTTGCAGAGCTATCACAGTGTCGATGGGGTCGGGGGATTTGTCTGGCAGCCTGCGCACGAAGAGTCGGTCCTTCTTCTGCTCGAAGGGAAGTTCCTCCCCCGTTGAGAGCATGTAGGAGCGCATAACCCTGTTGCCTATTCCGGTGACGCACATCTCGGACCCCGGCCAATAGGTGACATGGACGTATGCCGTATTGTCCTTCGCGGTGACATGTCCTAGGTGCATTTCTCCGAAGGGTGCCGATCCTGCGCCGTAGATGGATTCGCCATTGGTCTTCATCCACCTCCCGATCGCCTTGAGGCGGCCCGTCTGAATGGGGGGAATGGTTCCGTCCGATCTGGGGCCGACGTTCAGGAGGAAGTTGCCGTTAGCGGCCACGCATCTCACCAGGTTCCTGACCAGCTGCATGGGTGACTTGACGTTGGGATCACCCGGATGATAGCCCCACCAGAGATCGTCCATGGTCATGCAGGTTTCCCAGGGACGCTGGAAGCCTTGGATGTGCTGTTCGGGAGTCTCAAGGTCGCCGGGAATCCCGGATCGGTTATTTATGATGATCTGGGGTTGTTTGGCCCTTACCATCTCGTTGAGCTTGTCGGCCTCCCATGCATCGGCCTTGTGGGGCCATGCACCATCATACCACAGGATGTCGATCTTGCCGTACTGAGTCATAAGCTCCTTCACCTGGGAGTGGACATATGAGCGGAACTGCCTCCAAGCCTCGGGGTCCTTCTCAGGCCCCTCCCAGTATGCCGGCCATCGCCAGTCCAGAAGGGAGTAGTAGAACCCTATTCGCATATCGGCCTTCCTGCATGCATCCACGTACTCCCCCACGAAATCCCTCTTGGCTGCCGCGTTGACCGAGGTGAATTCGGACACCTTGCTGTCCCACAGGCTGAATCCATCGTGGTGTCGGGTCGTCAGCACCATGTAGCGCATGCCCGCTTCCCGGGCGAGGGCGACCCACTCGTCGGCGTTGAACCTTCTTGGTCTGAACTCCTGGGCAAGCTTGGCGTATTCGGCCTTGGGTATCCTCTCGCAGTACATCACCCACTCGCCCCGGGCGGGAATCGCGTATAGGCCCCAGTGGATGAACATCCCGAACCGGGCCTGCACCCACCATCTCATTCTCTTCGGTATGCCACGTTCGCCAGACATTTCCTGATGCCTCCGAGGTGCTCGGACTGAGATCGGGTTTGAGAATCCGGATTTAAATCTCGATTCCCGCTTTCGTGCTTTCGTGGCTCTTGTGCCACGTCTCCTCATGCGAGGAGTTCTGCGGGCTCATGCGGCAGAGGTGTTCATCCGGGGTTTGCTCAACTCCCGATCTCCCATCTCCTCGTATCTATCCCGTCTGACATAAATTCGTTAACTATTTA
>CAYVLA010000005.1:85468-97444 GCA_964452145.1 Hadarchaeota archaeon (SeqCode) | reverse complement strand
GCACCTCGGAATCCAAGGACAGGAACCTGGCCATTGCCCTGTTCGAGATGGACAGGATGGGCGGTCAACTTGGCATTCCTAAGAACGTGATCGAGTCCTCGGCCCTACTCTACAGGAAGGCTTTGGACAAGGACATCCCCAAGAGCCGGTCAATAGTCCTCACGGTTGCAGCGTGCCTCTATCTAGCCGCCAGGCAGTTCGGCCTTCCTAGAACCTTGGAGGAGCTGGCCGAGGTATCCGCCGCTGACCGGAGGAAGGAGGTCGGGGGCGTTGTCAGGATACTGCAGAGGGAACTGGGCCTGAGGCTGCCCCCCTCCACGCCGCTTGACTACGTCAGGCAGCTGGCCTCCAGGCTCGATCTCCCCGGGGAGATCCAGGAGGATGCCGCCCGCATGCTGCGCACCGCCATCGGGGCTGGGGCGACCTCCGGCAAAAACCCGATAGGGGTGGCCGGAGCCGCAATCTACCTGGCATCAGTGAAGGCAGGCATGAAGGTCAACCAGAGCGAGGTCGCCTCTGCTTCGGGGACCACGCCTGTAACCATCAGGAACAACTGCAGGGATCTTGAGGAGATCATCCCGGTCGAGTGAACCAGGGACAGGCCCGACCCTGATAACCCAGCCAGTGGAGTCACCGCTTCGAAAAACAGGCTAGAGTCTCCTGTAAGGCTTGACGGCTTCGTCGATCGTCCTCTCCATCCTAGCCAAGGCGGCGTCCGTGTCGGATCCCAATCTTCGCAAGCAGGGCTTGATCTTGACGCCCTTCCTTGCGAGGTAGTTCTTGCCCACCAGGGCAGAATCCAGCCCGCTCCAGACGTCCAAGGTCCGGTTGACGAGGAGCTGGGCCCTAGCCGCTCCGGCAAGGTCTCCCTCCATGAAACGGTCAAAGATGGCCCTGAGCAGCTCGGGATAGGTGTTGCAGCCCTCGCCGATCACGCCTCCTGCCCCCAGCACGAGGCTAGGCAGGAAGGATGTCTCGGCCCCTGAGATCATGGTGAAGTCCTTGTCCAGCGTGGCGGCGCACAGTTGGGCGAACGCCTTCATGTCGTCGGTGGAGAATTTCATGCCTTTGAGGTTGGGCAGAGCAGCGATCCGCTCGAGCAGCGTGGGTGTCATGAGAAAGCGGGCGGGCGTAATTCCTGGCTGGTATATCACAATGGGGATGTCCAACTCGTCATTCAGCCCCTCGTAGAAGGAGTACACTCTCTCCTCAAGGTCTCCGGAGTCCTCCAGCCCGAAGGAGACGACGACCACTCCGGTGGCCCCGGCCTCTTGGGCGAAGACGCTCAGCTCCAAGGTCTGGTCGACGTACTCCTCCCCCCGGGGCTTGCCTCGAACGAACTCTCCCGAGGTGCCGACCAGCACGTGGAGTTCGCCCTTGTTCTCGTCGATCACGATCTCGGCCATCCGCCTCACCTCTTCCACACTGAAGGTCAGCATCTTGCCGACTCCGGATCGCACGAACAGAGTCGAGACGGCCTTGGTCCTCTTGAGCCATTGGACGTGGGATCTGATGCCCTGCTCATCCAGAGAGCCGTCCTCATTGCAGGCGGTGAACATCGGGGTTATGACTCCGGTTAAGAATTCCGGCATAAGCTTTCCGGTGACCCTGTTCCTTACCTGATCCGTCGAGATTCCTCCCCGCCCTCTGCCCAGTACATCTCTATAAAATGTATCCGGCTACGGAAATCGGTCATTGCCCGGCACGGATTCTGCCCAGATCAGGTGGGGCCAGCTAGCCCATATCCTTGCTGCTCATCGGACGCACCGATGTGCCGGTCACGTAACTAGGACTCTGACCTTGTGTTGACCCATGAGCCGGTCTTCGCCGAAGCCAGCATCCTGTCCATTACGATCTGCACCGCATGCCCATCCGCCCAGCCCGGGCTGGGCTGCACGTCGTCACGCACGCATTCCAGGAAGTGGTGGGTCTGAAGCAGAAAGGCCCTGGACCACCCCACGTTGTGCGGGTCGACAACGAATCTCCTGAATCCCGGGTTCTCCTGGGAGGGATCAAAGACCAGAAGGGAGTTGAGATTCTCCAGATCAAATGCGATCGCGCCCTTAGTTCCGTGAATCTCAATTCGGTTCCTGTTCATGAAGCCTGTTGAGACCCTGCTAACTTCGATGCTGCCCATGGCGCCGCCTTCAAACCTGAGCATGCACATGGCGAGTTCCTCCCCGAGCTCATCCCGAGCCGCCCAGGACCCGTCAGTCTTACGCCTCCCCTCGGCGAAGAGGCCGGTCGCAGCGCATACCTCGACTATGGGCCCCACCAGGTGCATGGCCAGGTCGATGGAGTGGGGGCCCAGGTCCCAGAGAACACCGGCTCCGGACGCCGCCTTCAGCGTCTTCCAGGATGCAATGGCATCAGGGTTGACCAGCCAGGACTGTCCGTAGAGCCCTCTGTACTGCAGGATCCTGCCGAGCCGGCCTTCGTCGATGATCGACTTGGCAAGCTGTATGGCCGGCAGCCACCGGTAGTTGAACACGATCATGTCCTTGATTCCGGCGGCGCGGGCAGCCTTGAGCATCTTACCCGACTGCTGGGAGTTCAAGGCCAGAGGTTTCTCACAGATCACATCCTTCCCGGCCTCTGCAGCCATGATGCATGGCTGCATGTGGAGATGGTTGGGAAGCGCATTCACGACCAGGTCGACGGCGTCGTCACGAAGGATTCTCTCCATCTCCGTGGTGGCATATCCGTACCCCCAGCGTTGGGCATCCGCTGTCAGGGTCTTCTCATCGCGACCGTAGATTCCGACGAATTCCGGCTCAAGCTCTGTGTCGAAGTGCAGCGCGTGGGTCTTGAACGCCTCCGTATGGGTCCGACCCATCCAGCTGTGACCAAGCATGCCGATTCCGATTCTCTTCATGCAACCCACCAAACGGCGTCCCGTTACCGGCCCTGAATCCCAGCGCCCTCCTGAGACTTGAAGTCGAAGAAGGAAGCGGCCTTCCTTGCCGCCAAGGGGTCATCGAAGAGCCTTGTGAATCCCTCGATCTCCTCCGGTCTGGATCTCATGAACTGGTCAATGCGCTCCTCCGTCATCTCGGGGAGAAGCCTCAGAATCTCCCTCGATACAGTCTTGGGCGCAAGTGGCTGCAGCACGGCCTCGACCCTCTCACCCGAAGCCGCGGTCACTCTCACATCCTGGGCAACGTTCATCTGGCTCAGGCCGTGGATCAGGACATCTAGGGCATTGAGGCCCACCTTCCTGGCGAGGGCGGACCCGTTTACCGGCCGATATGGAAAGACCTCTCTCAGGAGCTGTCCGGGCACCACCATCATTCCGGTGGCGACCCGGTTGACTTTCGCAGCAAGCTCCTGTAGGTGAGGTCGAAGACTCTCGGGCTCTTTGAGGTCTTCCCTCTTTGCGGCCGTCGTCCCTGGGAGTGGGACCAGAACCCGGGCGGTCACTCCACGGATGCTGCCTGCGTGTGTCATGTCCCTAAGATTCTGTAGATTCAGCGTCAAGGTCTCCTCCCGCTCCCCCGGAAGGCCGTACACCAACTCGATCGTGGGCAGCAATAGAGGCAGACCACTGGGTCCCCTCTCCTTCCCGGCCTCGGCGATCATCTCCACGGCGCGCCTTGTTTCCTCCGCCCCTGCCTTGGTATTGTTCTGGAGCTGAACCTCGTTGTCGAAGGTCACCACGTGAAGATTGGGGAAGTTGCCGTCCGAGCAGTACCTGGTCACCGCCTTCAGGATCTTCTTGGACTCCTCAGGATCACCCACGATGGCTGCGGGATTGATGCTCCCGATGTGCATACCCTTCAGATCCGGGGCCACCGATCTGGCGCCCTCAAGGAGCTTCTCAATGGCATGGTGATCAAGGCCAAGCCTGCCGTCTTCGCTGGGCGAGGAGAAGTATGAGAAGAAACATGGTGATTCGAACATGACGTTCTCGCATCCCAGCTCGGAGAGCTTGGCTATCTCAGCCAGTACTTGTTCCACCGGTCTGTAGTCAACGGTGGTGTACCGGGTCTGGTGGCAGAACGAGCAACCTCCGGAGGACGAGCCCGGACAGCCTCTGTAGAGCTCGACCGAGCAGGATAGATACGAGGGATACCCGGGATTCTGGATGCAGAGGCCGGCCCCCAGGATGGAGAATGTCTCAAGGTCGTTGTTGGTCCTTTCAACGCCCGGGTGCACAGAGTCGGTCCGGCCCTCCTCGGCAAGCAGATCATGGGCATACTTGGAGAGATCGCCCGTGACTACGACATCGAAGCCTAGGCGCTCCTCGACCTTGCCACCTTTGGCCAGCACGTAGGGACCCCCCAGTATCCGGGGGCAGTCTAGGTATGCGATGTAATCCACAAGATCCTGAACATCCGCTATCCCTGGACTCTCGGACTCCTGAGAAGGCCTAACGGCAGGAACGCCGTCCCGGAGCCCTGCGTACGCGAATACCAGATCGGCCCCGTCCAGCAAGGAGGCCTTCCTCCCGGCTCTCAGGTCTTCGATGGTCACGTAGATGACCCGAACTTTCTGATCCCGATCCCAGCACGCACCGGCAACGTATCTAACCTCGGAACTCATAAACGGCGGGATGCCTGCTTCGAAAGGAATGTCGCTGAATCCGTCCACGATGACGACTTTGTCGATGCTCAAGCTGCACCCGCCCCTCGCACCCTGAGCATCGTCTTGAGATCGATGAAGTAGACGCCGAGGGGATCCTTGAGAATGATCGGATCCCCCTTCAAGAGCGATTCCAGGTCTATGTCGTAGACCCCGTTTCTTCCCAGCCTCAGGTTCTCTATGGAGATCGATATCGGCTGATCGGGGCTGGTCTTCTCGCCCAACATCTTCCTAATCTCACCCTCCAGTGCGCCAAGGTTCTTCGGGAGCTGGCTCCTCTTGACCTCCAGCTTGGGACCTCTCAGATACAGGAACAACTTGCTCCCGCACATGCAGCCTTCCATCAGATTCTTCGACTCGCTTGGATAGATCCTGCCGCACCTGACGCACTGATGCCTCATCTACTCGGTCTCCATGTGCATCGAAAGAAGGCCCGGGCTTCTCCTGACCTCCTTGATGAGGGCAGCGGGTCCGACCACGACGATCCCCTTTCTGTGACCCAGGGTCCTCATGATCCGATTCCTCAGCCCCTCCATCACCCCAACCTCGCGATACTCGTCTCCGCTGAGGGTGCAGAGTTCGATCCCTGGGAAGTCATCGTTGACCGCCTTCATCGTGGACTCGATGAGCAGTGCTTCTTCCTGTGGATCCAGGGCACCTTCAATCACCACGACCTTCCCGGCTTTGACCCGACCCATCAGGAATTCCACCTTCTGCTCCGGGGTCTTCAGTTTGATGCTTGAGAACGGGATGAAGTCGACCTCCAGTTTCATGCCATCACCATGTCGAAGACGCTCTCATAGAGCTGGTTCATGTTCTTCCCATCCTTGGCTGATATTGCCACGAACCGCTTGTTTGGAAAGGCCTTCTTTATCCTCTCCGGAGCCGATGTCGGCAGGTCTATCTTGTTTGCGACCACGATGAACGGAATCTTGCGCGCCTCCAGATTGCCGAGGATCGTGATGTTCACCTGGGTGTAGGGATCGACCGTCGAATCCATCACCACGATGACCGCATCCAGGTTCGCCAGCCACTTGATGGAGTCCAGCACCCCCTGGGTAGCCTCCTTGGCCCTCCGCTTGGCCTCGCTTTCACTGAGTCCGTAACGCATGAACTCGCGGAAGTCGACTTTGGTCTCAATCCCCGGGGTATCGATCAGGTCTATCCGAAATTTCTTCCACCCGTCGGCAACCTCCATCCTCTCCATCTTGAGGATCTCCCTGGTCTCATGTGGTATTTCAGAAACGGGCCCCATGTTCTCCCCCACCCAGTCCCTGGTCAACCTGTTGGCCAAGGTCGTCTTTCCAACGTTGGTTGGCCCGTATATGCCGAGTTTGACATCTATCCTCTTCTTCATAAGACGATAGAATGCTAGTTTGAAGCTTCTGCTGATTCCCAAGGGTCAACCTCCTTGCATTCGGCCGCAGGAGGAGCCCCGAATCCGCACGATCGAATCACGGGCTATCGATGGGATCTCGGGCGGGGGCAACCGCGGACGGCCTCCCTAGCCCGCTCGGTCCTTCCTTATATAAATTTGAGGATTAATGTAAACCTGCACAGAAATCTTCGTTGCAGGGTAGATAACTTGATGGCGCCGGAACTAACCTTACTTCCTTTCCTCGTCGGCGACGACGGTTCCATCTCTGAGGTAGATGGTCCTAGTCGACTTGTCTTGGACTTTGGGGTCGTGCGTGGCGAAGATCACGGTGACATTCTGTTCCTGGTTCAGAGAGTACAGGAGGTCTATGATCTCAAGGCCTGTCTTAGTGTCGAGGTTGCCGGTGACCTCGTCGGCGAAGATTATCCCCGGCGAAACCACCAAGGCACGAGCTATGGCGACCCTCTGCTGCTCGCCGCCGCTGAGTTCCGTGGGCCTGTGGTCAACCCTCCTTTCTAGACCCACCCTATTCAGAACTTCCTGCGCCCGTCTCTTACGCTCCTCCTCGGGTATCTTCTGGAAGACGAGGGGGAGCTCAACGTTTTCTATAGCGCTCATGACGGGGATCAGATTGTAGACCTGGAAGATGAACCCGCAGTGCTTCTGCCTTATCCTAGACTTGTCCGCCTGGCTGAGGTTCGTGGTCTCCTCCCCCGCCAGCCAGACCCTGCCTGCCGTCGGACGATCCAAACCGCTCATGATGTTGAGTAGCGTAGTCTTACCGCTCCCGGAGGGCCCCATGACGCTTGTGAACTCGCCCCGCTTGACCTTTAGTGACACGTCCTTCAGGGCATTTATGACGATCTGGCCTTTCTCTCCCATCACGTAGGCCTTGGAGAGGCCGGATGTCTCGACGAGGATATCGTTCTCCTCGTTCATGGGCCGCGGTGCCTTGGTACTCAATATAAGTTTTTTCGTCTGCCTTCTGCCTGGGACCCGGCCGGGCTCGTCGAGCCGGGATCCCATGGACCGCTCCTGTAAGGTTGCATATCGACGTTGCTGTAGCCAAGGCTTGTTATGTAGGGGACGATGCAAGACCGAAACTGATCCATGTTCAGGCGAACAAGGTCCTCTTCGCCCAACTCCAGTCGAGCAGAGTCTCCCAGATCCCTGACCCGCACGGTTCCGTAACCCAGCTTCCTCACAAAGGCCTCCGCCCGGTCCACCATCAGCAGCCTCTCTGGCCGCAGTGGCTGGCCGTAGGGAATTCGGGTGGCTAGACATGGGCTTGGCTGCTTGTTCCAGATGGATAGACCCAGCTTTCTTGAAAGGCGCCTGATGTCCTCCTTTGAGATCCGGTGGTCGGCCAACGGACTGATCACACCGAGCTCCACGAGTGCCCTTGCTCCCGGTCGATAGGACCTTTGGTCGTCAAGGGTGGTTCCATCGAGGACGGGGTGGAGGCCCCGTTCACTGGCCATCCTCACAAGCTCGGACATGATCATCTTCTTGCAGTGGTAACACCTGTCCGGCGGATTGGAGCATACCGTCCTTTCCTTGAGCGTCTCCATGGTGATCGTTACATGATTCAACCCCATTTCCTGGGCCAGGCTCCGAGCTTGATCCCGCTCCCAGCTTGGGCAAAGGGGGTGGTCGGCCGTGACGGCAAGGTGCACGGGGCAGGATCCGGCTGCAACGAACGCGAGAAAGGAGCTGTCCAACCCGCCCGAGAACGCGATCAGTGGCCTCCTGGCTTCCAGCCACTTGCACAAGGACACCAGCCTGGCATGGGCTGGGTCTAATCTTACAGGCTCATCGTCGAACATGGGCAGGTCAGACGGGGTCTCCAAACTCAATAATCTTTCAAAATCAGAGATGGATTGACTCCACCCTACAGATCTACCCGGACACATTTAAGCCAGGGGCACTGTCTGCGTCGAGCCCATGATTTATGATGCCGTCTTCCTGGATTTCGGCGGAACCCTAGCCTACAGGGAACCTGACGAATGGGACATCTTCCTTGCTGTCTGTCGCGAGAACAACCTGATCCTCACCCTGGACCAGGTGAACCGCGGGCGGGCTTTGGCCGATCAGACTCACAGGAGCGAGCAGTTTGAAACAAGAGAGAGGATGGAGTTCTTCTATCTCGAGTGGTTCAGACTCATCCTGACAAGTCTCGGGGTGGACCGTGCCGGCCCCCTTTCGATCGAGATACACTCTCGGTTCACCGAGGAGAGCAAGATACTCCTCTTTCCCGAGGTACGGGACGTCCTTCGACAACTGACAGAGACCGGCGTCGTGCTTGGCGTGGTGTCCAACTACAACTGCAACCTCGAGGAGACCTGCGCCCGTCTGGGCATCTCTCATTACTTCGAGTTCATCCTGGCATCGGATCTGGTGAGGTCGCACAAACCCGATCCAGGCATCTTCCGTCTGGCCGTCAGTGAGGCCAATGCCTCGGGGGATGGATGCGTGCATGTGGGCGACTCATATGGAGCAGACTACGTTGGCGCCAGCAAGGCGGGGCTTCAGGCAATCCTTCTGGACCGATCCGGAGAGGAGATGTGGGCCTGCCCAGTGATCGAGGATCTCCGCGATCTCATCCCTATGGTCGGATGTCGCTGATGTTGGCAGGCCCCATGCCGGGGTGTCTGGAAGGCCTGGGAGAACGACTCGACGGTGTATGCTCACGGCCTTGGCACACACAGCCTTAGGAGAGACAGAGGACTCCACCGATTCCGCAGACCACTACTTAGGTCCTAAGGCCGGCGCACAAGGCAAGGAAACAGATTGGCACCAACTCCGCACTTCACTAATCAGTAAGGATTTTAAGGGTGCGAACCCTGCGTTGATGAGGAGTGACAACCATGGGACATGAACCCAGAAATATGAATTACCTCCACAGAGGGCTCTTCTTCATCACCCTATCCGTGGCATGGATCCTCTGGGAGCAGGGAACCATCAAAGGCCACGTCAGGCTAGCTGCCGTCTTCCTCATCATGTTCGGAATCGCCGTCATCTTCACATCGTTGCTCACCTTCCAGCATGACAGGAAGGAGGCCACAACATGAATCCGAAGACGGGTGCCGCTATCATAGGCATCGGCCTCTTCTTCCTTCTCCTCCTCAACGTGAATTGGGGGGAGATCGAGGGGCTGGTTAGGGCATACGCCGTCCTGGGCCTGGGCATGGTCTGTGTCGGCGTCTTTCTCGCTTCGCAGGGAACTGGCGGGCAGGTAAGCGATACGCTGATGGAGGTTCTCCACCACGCAGCCGGCGGCATCGGGGCCGCCATCATCGTGGGCTCGATCTTTGCATCCCTCGGGGGATTGCCCTTCTGGAGTTGGCAGTGGGAGGGAAAGGCGGGCGAACGAGCATCCAGAGCCTTTGCCTACAGCGAGGCTCTGACCGGAAGCGAGGCCCAGCTTGCGTTCGATCTGGAGGCGATCGACCTGTGGCTTGTCGTGTGGGGCAATTCCGAGATATCGGTTAACGGGACCATCGAGGCCTATGCCGAGACACGGGCAAGGGCCGATGAGCGTCTCAACCAGACCATGATCGAGTTATCGCGGGATAACAAGAAGGGAATGCCTGCCTTCACGCTCCGCGTCGACAGCCCCAAGGCGGCGCCGGGGAGGCGGGCATACAAGGTCAATGCCACGATCTACGTCCCGGCCAGCATCAGGTGGGACCTCAGACTCGATTCCGCCACGGGGAAGTATGAGCTAAGAAGCGTGAAGGTGGCGGAAGGCGACCTGCGCATCATAAGCGGTAGCGTCCTTCTCGACGGCGTCACCGGGGATGCGATGAACGTATCGGTCGTTTCCGGATCCATCAACGCCGCCACATCTCTCCGGGAGGGACGTCTTTCCACCGTAAGCGGAAGCGTGACGGTGCAGCTGGAGGAGGCCTCGGGGTCATATGCCTTGAAGTCCACAAGCGGCACCATACAGGTCACCGTGCCGTCGGGGGATATGGTGGGATACGCGTTGAAGGGCAGGACGACCAGCGGCTCGGTGAGGTACTCCCTTGAGGGCCTCCAGTACTCGATCGATAGGAACACGAGAAAGGAGGCGAGGACGATCGACTATGACTCAAAGTCGACAAGGATCGATCTCGACATGTCGACGGTGAGCGGAAGCATAGTGGTGGAGGGCTCAACGTCGTAGATAGGACAGTGTGCCCCTGAGGTCCTCGACGACGTTCTTGACCAGAACCCTGTTCTTGCCTCGGTTCACCAGAACCGGCTTCATTCCGACCGATTCGGAGGGATGGTAGTCCAGATTCTGATCGTCGCCTACGTACAGGATGTCGGAGGGCGGCAGGCCCAGCTTCGAGGCGGCATGGAGGAAGATCCGTGGATTGGGTTTGCGTCTTCCCGCCATGTCGGCCGAAACCTTCACGTCCAGGTATTTGCCGAGGCCCGGCCGGTCCAGGAGATAGGGAATGTCCGCTGACAGGCCATTGGTGAGGGCGCCGAGCTTGAGATCCGTTGCATCGAGCTCAGCAAGGATGCCCTCTGCCTCCGGATACGCTCGGATCTCGGCCTTTCGGAACCAGTTCGCATCAACAAAGATGGCGAGGTCCTCCAACCCTGATAGAATCCCGGCGTATGTCAGAACCCGTCTGTTCCACTCCCTCCAGAATCCCGGCCCGACATAGTACTCGACTGGAAACGAGCTGTCGGCGGAGGAGATTGCCCTTGCTATCTCATCCGGCCGCTTCGCGATTCCCCTCTCGTCGAGGAGGGACTGGATCACCTCGGCCGGGTCTGATCCATGTACAAGGGTCCCCCCCATGTCAAACAGGACTCCCCGAATCATGGGATTAATGGTCTCCTTCCCTCTTTTATCGCTTTCCGCTCCCACGGTGCCAATCGTTGGGGATTCCCCGTCCCGAGATCCCTCAAAGGGCGTCCAGCATGTTCCAGAGGTTCTCTAGGCAGACCCGTGAAGCATACTCGCCCTTGGATGAGAACTCCCTGCCTCCCGGCCTCGCCAGAAGCTCATCGTCCAGAGCCTTGGGACGCCAATGGGTCTCAAGCGAGACGCAGCCCTTGTAGCCATCGGCCTTGAGTGCCCTCAGCTGTCCGGCAAGGTCGACTTCACCGGTCCCGATGGGAACGCACTCTGGCTTCCCCGTCTCCTTGTTGATCACCACATCCTTGATGTGAACATGGACGATCCAATCCTTGACGGCTTCGTAGCCAACCGGATAGGCGACCTCGCGCGCGTCGTCGTAGTATGCATTGCCGGGGTCCCATATGGCCTTCACGTTCGTGGAGTCTATCTCGGAGAGAAACCTCGCAAGATCGACGCCGGTCCCCACAAAGCAGCTCTGTTCGTTCTCAATCTCCAGAACTACGTCCTCCCTCTCGGCAATCTCGGTGGGTTCGGCGAACTTCTCGACGATGGAGTCCCAGTACCTCGGCAGGCCAGAAAGCCCATCCCTCCGCCAGAAGGTAAAACCCCTCACCAGATTGGTGTCAAGCAATCTAGCGATCTCTATGCACCTCTCGAAGATTGAGATGTGATCTCGATACTCCTTATCATCGTCGATCTGGCACTTGAGAAACGGCGACGCCAGGCTTATGACCCGGAGCCCCGCCCGGTCAAGCTCACTCTTCAGCCTCCTTATGTGGTCTTCCTTGAGGTCCTGGACCTTGACGTCCCAGATGGATCGAATCTCCACGGCGTCGAGCCTGTAGTCCTTGGCTGTCCTGGCGACGACGTCGAAGTCCTGGGATATCTCGTCGCTGATGACTCCGAGTTTGAAAGGGAAGCGAGCCATTCCCGAATCCTCGCAGCTGTGGCCCCGATCTTCGTCATATATCTCTTTCCGAGGGTGGGTGGGTCGCCCCCGCTCAGGGGTCTATCCAGAAGAGTCTATCTTTGCGGCGGGTTCCAGTCCCGAAGCCATTGAACCAGCTGGCTTCGTACAACGGCCGATAGGCTTAGACCCTTTTGCCGGGCCATCACAACAAGCTTGTCGTAGGTGTCCCTGTCAAGTGTAATGCAG
>CAYVLA010000005.1:0-85458 GCA_964452145.1 Hadarchaeota archaeon (SeqCode) | reverse complement strand
GATCCTGGCAGACTTCTTTGATCCCTTCGTCATGTTCGGGATTCCTCGCTCTATGGTTCCCGGCCGGGAACTGGCGGTGCTTAAAAATTCGAGCATCAGGCATACGCAACGAAACAAGGCGTCCTGGATGCTGGGATTCGGGGTGATTGATCCCTCCCCGGACAGGGGAACTCAGGCTCACGGCGGTCTTCGCGATCATCTGCCATCGATAGCATCAGCCCGCGTTGACCGATTCTCATCCCTTCCCTTCGATACGCAGATTGGAGAAGCAGCCCTCCAAGGGGTCCTCGGCCCAACGAGCAGATGCTATCAGGGATGTGCGGACGCGTACTCCTTCGAGGCTATCCCAGGTCCCCGGCCCGTGGGCTCGGTCGAGGTCATCCCTGGGTCGTGCAGTCAAGGACCTCCACACGTCCAGATCCATCCCAAGTCTCTGCTTCACGGCGTAGAATCCGACCCACCACTCCAGCCGTGCGTCCCTTCCGATCCTCCAGTCCGGCGTGGCCACGTCGGGCCGCGTGCGATCAGGCCAGAAGTCCCTGCCATCTCCGAACTGGTAGGTCATCTCGGCCTTCTTCCTCAATGCCCGGTCAAAGACCTCGAGCCTGAGACCAGCCCTAGAGCTCGGACCGAAGGCCTCAAGCCTCCAATCAAGCAGGACTGCAAGATCATCGCGGGCTTCAATGTCCTGCCACACCGTTAAGTACTTCATTTCCCGCCCCGGTCGCCCCCTGAAGTGCAGCGATGGCTTGTCCCCCGGACCTCCGCCCTCTACAAGCCCGAAGTCTAGATGGCTTCTGCTGACATGCCAGCCGGCAAAGTCGGCCGCCCATTCCGGGTTTGCAAGCTCGGGATTTGCCGGCTCCACCAGGTCTTCGCCCGATACCCAGCAGTCCCTGAGGGCGACCTTCACCGCCTTGATCGGACTGCGGTACCGGATGAGTGACTCCTGCCAGGGCCCATCGATCCAGGCCCTTCCCGCCTCCGTGTATGCCGACTCTAGGAAGCTGCGATCCAGCCCGATCCGACCTGATCCCAGCCTCGACTCCAGATGGGAGACGTAGGCTTCAACCCGTGTAAGGTAGTAGTTGGTGAAAAGCTCGGCTAGGTCATCGCGTCTCACATAGTCGAGCAGGCCTTCGGATTCCCAGAGGGAGAGCATGTCCCGCGTGTTCCTCTCCTTGGCGGGGTCGAATGCGGGCGTGGACCTCAGCCCCGACTCGATCCTTTCCAAGGTGTAGGCGTCCCAGCTCCAAAGAACCCCTTCCAGCGCACGAAGGCATTCCTCTATCCTACCCCTGTAGCGCACGAAGGCAGTCAAATCTCGGGAATCGAAGGCATAGTACAGGCCGGATATCCATCGATTGAAGACATCACCGAGGTACCTGCGAGCCATGTCCACCAGGTCTCTCCAGTACAGGCGATTTCGCCCCAGGCGAGGGGATTCCTCAAGCGCCTCGGCAAGGGCATCACGAACCTCTACGGCGTAGGTTGCGTGCAGCGGGGGCACGTAGTGCTCGGTGTTGGGGGTATCGAATCCGTCGAAGAGCCTGCGCAGAAAGAGCGGCTGTGTCAGGTCGTTGTCGCCGTAAACGGTTCTAGCGAGCCTCTCAAGGACCCTCGCCATTTTCGGCGCCGAAGCCGCACCATATCTCCTCAGCGCATAGTCTGCCAGATAGTCCTCAAGCCCGAGACTGCCGGGCTTCCACGACAGGGTCATGATGAGGTCGAAATAGAGATCGTTGTGATGGATGACTTCCGGAACCAGATAGATGCCTATGCAGCGTCTCGCCTCCGGGTCACGGACGATGGAGTTGACCGAGTCGATGAGCCCCTGCAGATTACCCCGAAGGGTCGTGTTTCCCCCGAACGAATGTAGGACCCCCAACGCCCAGAACCTTCCTTGATAGTAGTCATTGATCTTATAGAGGGGCCTCTCCTCGCCCCAGGTGTCGTAGATTACGAATCTCGCTGGATCGGTTGCCTTGCAGAATTCCCTGATATCCTCCGGCGGCCAGAACTCGGTGGTGAAGAAGGTCCAGCTATCGGCCAGCCATCTCCACTGGGGATCCGCAGCCTGCATGTAGGCCTGCACCGCCTTGGCAAAGTCGACCTTGATCGTCTTCTTCTCCTCCGGAGTGCTGCCTGCGTATGCCTCGGGATATGGTGGTATGAAGTAGTAGTGATCCGTGCCGTATCTGGAAGCATATGCTCTCAGGAACTCCTCTCCCAGAGTCATGAACATGGGGTCGCTTGGGTGTATGTGTCTGCTCTTGGGGAGCGTGAGATCCCACTTCCTCATCTCAACGTAGCGAATCTGGGGATTGGCTGCGGCGAACTCCCGGGGGACGTCCCCCATGAAGGCAGGCGTTATGAGCCTAAGGCCGAGCTTCCGCGCGTACCGGGAGACTCTCTTCGCCAGGCGATCCCTGTAGAGATCATCGGCACTCAATGGCTTGGCCGGGATGCCGTGCCTGGCCAGAACCTCGTTCCACACAATGTCGGACCCCAGGAACAGGCTCATAAGGTTCTGCTTCTTCTTGACTCGGAACTCCAGCTCCCTTTTCCAGTCCGACCATGTCCAGTATTCGGCGAAGCTGTATCCACCCGGGCACGTCATATACCTCTCCGAGAAGCGCGAATTCTCCACAAGCTGGATTCCCTCCAGAGGGAGTTCCTTGAGCCTGGGAACGTGCTCGGCACTCCAGAAGAAGCCAACCTTACACACCTTTTCCAGGTAGTGGTACGCACCGTAGAGTGCGGCAAGATCGGTCTTGCCAAGTATGAGAAGCCCTCTGCGACCCCGGAAACGGAAAGACCTGATGGTGAAACCTTCCTTCCGGAGGCCGACGGGCTTGCTCACGCCCATCTCCACAAGGTCCCCGGAGGTCCCCGGATCTTCTGCACTTGACACGTAGATAAGGTCCGTCCCGCTGAGAGCGGCCCTAGAGTCCACAAGAGGTATCTTCGTCCCAAGGATTCGTGAGACATAGTGGACCAGTTGCCGCGCGGCAAAGCGTGTTCGCCATGTCGCACTCCGGTTGATCACCACCACAAGACGTTTTACCCTCGGGCTCCTCGATACCCTATCGCCGGCCACAACGATCACAGATCCTTCCTTTCTCGCTGCTTTCCAGATTCGAACGAGCGTCATCACCTAAGGCCCTGCTCGCGGAGAAGGTCAAGCAAGATGTCGGGATGATCGGTGTCGATCCCGTCAACGCCCATCCGGATGGCCTCCTCCATTCCCTCCCGGTTGTCTTTGGCACCAAGGGTATCGACAAAGACCATGCCACCGGCTTGGTGAACCTCGTCCACTCTGTCTTTCGTCCAGTCGACCAGATTTGAGTCGACCACCTCTGCGGGCAGCGTCTTGACGATGAGGGCCGCCAGCCCTGGCAGTGCGAGCCAGCTGTTGGGCCCTGGCATCACCGCAAGATCGGGCCTGATTCTCTTGATCTCCATGAGGACGGCGATGGAAGAGTACACAACCGTGTCGGCGATCATACCGTGTCGCTCCAAGGCCTTCACAACCAAGGTGACTGGTGCACCTTTCAAGTCCAGATAGATCCTGACCCTGTTCTTGCAGACGCTCAGTGCCTCATCCAGCGTTGGGATCCGAGTTCCCGCGAAAGCCGCGCTGAACTTCGCTCCGGCATCGAGGGCTTTGATCTGTTCTAGTGTCATCTCGCTGATCCTGCCCTTTCCATCAGTCATCCGATCAACGGTCCAATCATGGGACAAGACCAGACGGCGGTCGGAGGTTGAATGCACGTCGATCTCGACATAGTCCATGCCCATCTCTATTGCCTTGCGGAGGGCCGGTAGCGTGTTCTCTGGAGCGAATTTCTTTGCTCCTCTATGAGCTATTGCGTAGATCAAGATACCGCCACCCACGACGCTTCCCAAGAAGAAACAGAGATCGATTTAAAGATGAGCCCACTAGGCGGGACGCGGCCGAGCCCGTCCCGCCGGTCCGTCCGTCGCAGAAAGGGTTAAGAATCGGGCATCTCAGCCGCATCCCCGGTCAATGCAAGCATCCCTACCCGAGCATGATCCTCATGAAGGTCAAGGTCGGCATTCGGCACTACGGTCTGGGGCCGGGTTCGTGGCACATCTACAGCGCGATGGGAACGGCGCCTAACGCGGACATCTTCGTGGGCGTGTGTGACTATTCCCTGGCCTTCAAGATGTCGGACAGGCCGGGCGGAGCCCACCTCTTGCGCTACGATCCGGAGGAGGATACGATGCACGACCTGGGGGACATGCAGGATATCACGAGCCAGCGGGCGCTTGCGAAGCTGATCCCGCAGTCCAAGATCCACACCCCGATAGTATTCGACTCCTCCGGGAAGGCGTACTTCGGTACGCACAGCGTTGAGAGAGACTATCTTCCCCCCGAATACAAGGACAGTTTCCCTGGTGGTTACCCAGGGGGGCACTGGGTCAGTTACGACCCGGCATCCGGCGAGATGGAGGACCTGGGGATCGCGGTGGAAGGGGAGTCCCTCATGGGTCTGACCATGGATGCTGCGAGGAACAGGCTGTACGCCACGACCCACAAGAAGGCGCTTCTGGTGGGCTACGACATTGCGGCAAAGCATACGGAGGTTCTGGGGGGTATCGGCAAATACCCAACCAGAACCGTGGCTCACCTGGCGCACGGCCGCGTTTACACCTTCGATGACAGGGGCCATCTGCTTCGACATGAGCCCGGAGCCGGTTCGATCGAGCGGTCCGAGATGAGGGTCCCCAACGGCGGTTTTGAAGCTGATCTGATCACCGTCTTCGCCCTGTGCACCGATCCCTCCCGCAGTAGGCTGTACGGCCTCTCGTCCCTCCTACACGGCGAGAAGCAGGAGCGCCGGGGCGGGTATCTCTTCGAGTACGTTCCGCACGCTAGAGGATGGGGCACGCTCACGGATCTGGGCAGGGCGGGGATCTCGGACGTCGCATCGGTCGAGGAATCCGAGCTCTACCACGCCATGACCTTCGGCACCGACGGGAAGATCTACTACACCGCCCCGACAAAGGGCAAACCAGTTCATCTTGTGTCCTACGATCCGTCCACGGAGGAGAAGCTGGACCATGGGGAGATGTGGGCGGAGGGACTGAACGTCAGCGTGCTCGCCGCATTCGCGGCCACCACCGGCAAGGACGGAACGCTCTACTTCGGCGGCCTGCTTCGATGGGAAGAGGACCCGAAGTGGAAGCACGAAGCGGTTCTGATGGTAGTTCGCCCGAAGGAGCTTTAGACACATCCGGGCATGGCCAAAGCTTCAGTACTGCGTCCTGATTCTCGTGACCTGCACCGCCTTGTATACCTTCCTCCGAACCATGATGGTCCAGACCATGCTTCCGGTCATGATGGCGGCGGCCGTGACCACAGCATACTCCGAGACGTAGACCCAGAAGAGGGCCTCGTCCTTCAGCCGAATGGCCCGTCCCCCGATCTCCGTGAGCCTGAGCGAGATGGAGTTCATGATCCCGATCGCGGTGGGGTACTCCTGATGGAGGTAGCTCTCCATGGCCGTTGCATACTCAGAATCCATACCGGTGATCTCGTTGGACAGGGGCAGGATATTGGCACCGAACTTGTCGGCAAACTCCAGCATGGACAGAATCGTCAGCTTCTCGGTCCGGTAGAGCGAAATGACGTGTCTCGCTTCCCGCCTCATGAATATGTCTGCTATGAGCGGACGGCCCAGGGAGTAGAGCACCAGGTTGGTCATGAGATCGATGGCGTAGGGGTTGGTGCCCCTAGTTTCGGGCATCAAAGCCCACCAGTACATGTTGAACTCGTCGGCACAGACCCATGCCAGTCCGCCGTTGGGCGTGGGTCGCCACGATACCATCCATGGGTAGTTATAGGGCACCATGTCAGCCCAGACCACCGCCCCCTGCCTAGGCTGCATCCATCCATAGGCTTCACCTGGCACTCTCTCCATCCCGAGAGCGATGAAGGGGGTGAAGACTGGCTCCCTGTCGGTCCGGAACACGACTCGCCACGGTCTGTGAAAGTAGCCGTCGTAGGCTGATATAGGCAGGGTCTCATCGAGTATTGACGCATGTATGGCCGTGTATGAGGGACCAAAGGCCCAAAGGGAGGGCATTCCACCTTCCCTGAAGGCCCAGTCAAGATCGCCGAACTGTCTGGCCGAGAAGTGATCCAGCCTAGGGTCAAATACGAAGACCATATCGAACTTCTCCACGAGTATCTGTCTTGTTCTGGGGAAATAGAGTCGATCCAGCCTCTTCCTTTCCTCCAGCGGGAGACCTGCCTGCTGAGGATCGGACTCGTAGGTGAAGAGCGGGTCCTCCGTGAAGTAGCTCGGGAGGGGACATATCCCTGGGAGAACGGAACCCAGCAAGAAGCAGTTTATCCTAACGCCTTCGCTCGCACCAAGAATCGGCGACATCGCAACGAGTACCACGACGACCGTCCCAAGCCCTGCGCCCCAGTGAAGCCAGCCCATACTCAAGCGCCCGTCCTCCCTACGCAGACCGATTACTACTGCCTCGCAGGCTTAAAACGATTGTCTGCGCCGCTGCGTCGCTGCGCCCGCGAGGCTCGCCACATGATCAGGACTGAGTAGTCCCCCAGACGCAGGACATCGATCAACTAGGCGGGTCTTGGCAGAGGGTTCAGTCTGAGGTATTCCTCCTTTAGCATCTCGAAGAGCACCTCATCGTACTTCTTGCCATCCACGACCTGATACTCCCTGAGGAGCCCCACCCTCCTGAAGCCTGCGGTCTCAAGTGCCTTGATCGACCTGACGTTCTCCGTGGTTGCCGATGCAACGACCCTGTTGAGACCGAGGTCAACAAAGCATATGCGCAAGATGAGTCTGACGATCTCATTGCCGTAGCCCTTCCCGCGTTGTGTGCTGTCACCTATGAGGAAAGATATCTCTGCGCTGTCGTTCACTCTATCGATGCCATATATTGAGCAGTAACCCAGGGGGTTGCCCGTGCTCTTCGCTTCTATCAGCAGGTCCATGTCCTTTGGGATCCTGACGAAGAACTTCTCTATCAGGCCCTCCTCCGTCTGGATGGAGCCGGGATCGTCCATGAACTTCGACACCACCGTGTCATTGAACCATTGCTGCAGGACGGGTATATCGTCGAGCTTGATGTCCCTGGCCCTCAACTTGTCGGTCTCGAACCCTCTCTTCCTATGCCCAGATCTAGCCCCCAGCTTGGTCCGAACAGTGGCATGATGCAGTATCCTTCGTATCATCTGGTCGTAATCCAGGCCGTAGGCCTTCGAGCTCCTTGCGAAACCGCTGTCAGGGCTTATCCCCGGGTTGGGGTTTACTTCGAGCACATAGGGGCAATCGTCCCTCAGCCTGATGTCCACCCTTGCGTAATCCCTGCATCCGGTCACAAGGTAGGCTTTGATCGCGATCTCCTTGATCCTGTCCTCCAGATGCTTGTCGAGTTCAGCGGGGCACACACCTCTTGTTGATCTGTAGCTTTCAGATGTCACTACCCACTTGGCTTCGAAATCCACTATGCGGTGGCTGCCGTTCTTCATATCGAAGACTATCTCGGATACTGGAAGGATCTCCAACTCCGGCGGATTGCCCATTATCGCGACGTTCAGCTCCCTGCCATCGATGAACTCCTCTGCCAACGCCGGCTGACGATAGGTCTTGATGATGTAGCCAGCCCGCGCCCGCAGCTTGTCCTCGGTGCCCACGACGGAGCCCTGGTCTATCCCAAGGCTGCCGTCCTCGTGTAACGGCTTGACTATGAGGGGAAACGCCATGGCAGGATCAATGACCTCGTCCGGGTGGACAAAGACCTGATACCTGGGGGTCGGAATCCCGTTGGCCTTGAGCGTGTCATTGGTGCGTGCCTTGTCAAGGCACAGGCCCAGGGTGAATGAATCGGACCCCGTATAGGGTATGCCCAGCAGATCCAGAAAGGCTGCCATCCACGATTCGCCTTGCACTCTGCCCATATACCCTTCGCAAAGGTTGTAGATGATATCGAAGCTTTCCTTGTCCAGCTGTGTGAAGATCGTCCTTCCCACCTTGACCGGGATCACTTCGTGATCGCCTTGCAGCGCTGCCCGGACATGGTGTTGGATGTCCAGTATCTCATTGTCCGATTGCTTGTCGGAGTCTAGGCCCCTCTCCACCTGCTCGACCACGTTGTAGAGGATGCCAACTTTCATTGTTCTTCCACCCGGGAACTAAGCATGACGATCTACAGAGGCGGGCTGGCCGCCCGCACCTCAGGGGGCTTCTCCCGCCAGTGAGGTCGTCTTGCCGTTAACTCTTGTCCTGATGCGCTCATTCACGGGCTCCAGAACCAGGTTGTACCTCTTCATTGCAGAATGGAGAATGGCGAGGATGATATCGTCGTAGATCATCCCTGCTGCGTAGCAGGATCGTGGGAACCGGGAGTTCTTCTTCGGGTCCGGCATCAGCCCGGGTAGGGCGTTCACATCGAGGACGTTAGGCACCCCATCCCCATCCAGGCGGATGTCTATCCTCGCTAGGTCGACGCACCCGAGTTTCTCGAAGGTCTGCTTGGCGACCTTCTCGATCTGTGCCTTGAGCTTGGGCTTCAGATCCGCGGGAACGATCACGGCATCGATCGGGCTGTTGGGATTGTCGTAGACCCACTTGGCCTCCCAGGAATCGAACTTGCGGATGTTGTCGGGAAGGTGGTCGAAGTTTATCTCAACGATGGGCAGAACCTTCGGCGGGTTACCGAGGAGCGAGACCGTGAACTCTCTTCCGTCGATGTACTCCTCGACAAGCGCGGGCTGATCGTAGTCCCTGAGGATCTTGCTCACCTGCTTCTTCAGGGCGGCCGCATCGAAGACCAGGCTATCGTTGGTGATCCCGACGCTCGAGCCCTCGGCATCCGGTTTCACTATGAGGGGGAAACGCAGATTCGGGTTCGGCTTCTGGTTGGTGTTCTTGAATACCTGCCACTTGGGGGTTGGTATGCCGTAGTAGTCGAGTATCTCCTTTTTCCTGCTCTTGTCCAGCGTAATGGCCTGTGTGAGAACGCCGGAGCCAGTGTACGGGATATTGAACATCTCGAGGATCGCGGGAACATGAGACTCCCTGCACTCACCGTGAATGCCCTCGGCGATGTTGAAGACGAAGTCCACACCCGAGTTCCTCAGACTGAGCATGAAGTCTTGATCGGCCTCCAGCAGCACCACATCGTATCCGGCCCTCTCGATCGCCATTCTTATCGCATTTATGGTGTCAAGGTCGTCGAACTCTGCGTATCTGTCGAATCTGTCCTTCCCGTTGACCTCCTTCTTGAGGTTGAAGGCGATCCCGATCCTCCTCACCTTCTTGTTGAGCAGTTGCTTGTCCTGGTTTCGGACGAGTCCGGGGTAGGTGTAGAGATTGTTCATGAAGTTGGTCACTACGATCTGGTCCGGGGTTATCTCCTTCACGTACTGGGGCGATATGGGGACCTTGCCCCCGGGGCCGTCTATCACGAAGTGGGGCAAACATAGCCCCGAGGTGAAACCCTGAAGGCTTCTCATTATCTCTATACCCGTTTCTACCGACGTCCTGAAGTGTTCAACGCCCTTCACAAGGTCGCACTGGTAGATGTAGTAGGGCTTGACGCGGTTCTTTATGAGCTTCTGCATCAGCTCCATCATCACCTGGGGATCGTCGTTGACGCCCCTTAGGAGCACGGTCTGACTGCCGAGCGGTATCCCTGCGTCCGCCAGAAGGTTCAAAGCAGCAGATGACTCCGGAGTGATCTCGGCGGGATGGTTGAAGTGCACGTTCACGAAGAGGGGATGGTACCTCCTGAGCATGTCCACCAACCGCTGAGTGATTCTCTGTGGGGCGACACAGGGCATTCTGGTTCCGATCCGGATTATGTCGAGATGAGGAATCTCCCTGAGCCTCTTCAGGATCTCCTCTATCTCGTTGTCGGGCCTCATGAGCGGATCGCCCCCCGATACGATAACGTCTCGGACCTCTCTGTGTTCCTTGATGTACTCTATCGCTCTGAAGATGTCCTGCATCGGGATCTGCTGTATTCCCCCTACCTTCCTCTTCCTCGTGCAGAACCTGCAGTACATGGCACAGGAACTGCTCGCAAGCAGCAGTACTCTGTCAGGGTACTTGTGTACGAGGTATGGCACCGGTGTGTATTCCTCTTCCTTCAGTGGGTCCTCCACGTTGAAAGTGTCTTCAAGCTCCTCAGCAGCAGGGACGGCCTGTTTCCATATCGGATCGCCTTTCTGCTTGATCAGGCTGAGATAGTATCTCGTTATCTTCATCGGATACCTTCTCTTGACCCGATCGATCTCCTCCATGTTGCCGTTGAGCTCTCTCAGCCTCTCGTATACCGAGCCGCCCCCATTACCGTTCCCCCCTCCATTCCAACTGCTTCTCTCCGGATCGGAATGGTCCTCATCCGCGTCCATCTTTCCAGCCCTTCTCAGGGATTCGTGACAGACAATCAACTACCGTGATACCTCCTGAGCGCAGAGATGCGTCCAGCAGAAATCGGATCCAGAATCGGGGACCCAGTCACCCAAGAGGCCCGCGCGCGTCATGATCTCTATGATGATGGGCGGGCGACCACGCGATGATCGTGAAGCACGAGACATGCTCATACGGAGCATTGGGCTCCACCCAGATTGATGGGCGGCACCTCCCACTCGGAAGTTCATCAGTTGCCCAGAAAGGAGAAACATATTCGACGTTAATCATCTGCCTTGCGGATGAGAATGATACGATCCTTGGCTTCTTCCCTGTGAGGCCTTAATCATCTCTCTCTGTTTGCGTTCCGACCTCAGGAGGAGAGTGGCGCGTCCCATTTTTAAAATTGTTTCCTTTTTTCCAGCGTCTCGCGTGCCGTTCTCACATCTCATGCTGCGACGCAACAGCATTCTTCCGGGTTTTCGTGCTCTGCTACTCCATCTTCTTGTCTGGCTTCACACTGATTCGGCGCCTTCCTCCCGGACTCGGTACGAGGTATGATCAGTTACTTGGATCGCTCACGTTAAGTTCAGCCGGGCGCAATGGGATTCGACACGAACGGTGAGGGATTGCCACTCGATGCGTCGCAAAGGCCACCAGGAAGGGGTAGAGAAAACGCATCTTCATGAGAAGTGTCAGCCCGGCTTGGTCATGTTCCACATGCTGCGTGAAGGTCGATGTGAGTCGGACGACGAGTCAACGGGGCTCTCATAGGTCGGGCACTTCAGACTGACTGGCGGGGCCCGGAGGATTCGACATTGGCCCTCAGACTTGCAAGGTCGCCTCAAGGGTCATGAACATGGCAATGGAATCTCTGATCGGAACGGGCACGCCACTTCCCCACCGGCATGACCCGACAAATCCATTTAAGTCTCGAGTGAGCTTGTCCAGCGAGGATGGATGCCCGGCAAAGGTATCGTGCCGTGATGCATTTCGAGAAGCCTGATCGTCCCTTCATCTCGGACGAAGGGATGTGGCCCGAGACCGCCGAGAGATGGCGCCGGGAGGGCTGGGACGGTCGCCCGATCACGGAGATCTTTTCCTTGGATCCCGTCTTGAACATTTCCGTCTCCGCAGGCCCCTGTCCTCCCTTTGAACGGAAGGTCATTCAAGAGAGCGTCGAAACGATCCTCTACGTGGACCCCGATGGCGTGGTGAGACGGGAGTTCAAGGGGGGCAGGGAATGGTCAAGCATGCCCCAGTTTGTGAGATTCCCGGTCGAAACAGAAGAGGACTTCGATCGCCTCGTTCGGAAGAGGCTTGCCCCAAAGTTGGATCGAAGGTTCCCGGCAGATTGGGACGCTAGAGTCAAGGAATGGCAGAAGAGAACCGCACCACTGATGTACTTCCAGGGCAGGTGGGGAGGATTCTTCGGCCCCCTGCGCAACCTCGTTGGCCTCAAGAGGTTGTGCAGGGCTTTCTACGAGGAACCGAGGTTCGTGGAGAAAATGATGGACCAACGCGTGGATGTCATTCTTGCCTTACTCAAGAAGGTGTTGAACGATGTCGAACTGGACGCCTTCGGCTTCTGGGAGGACATGGCCTACAGGAATGGCCCGATGATAGCGCCCGACCTTTTCAAGGAGTTCATGCTGCCCAGGTACAGGATCGTCTGTGACTTCCTCCGCTCGCGGGGAGTTGACTTGATCTGCGTCGACAGCGACGGTGACGTAAGGTCCTTGATTCCGCTGTGGCTTAGGGCCGGGTTGAACGGCATATGGCCACTTGAGGTCCAATCCCACATGGATGTTGTTGAGCTGCGGAAGTTCTACGGCCGTAGGTTGGTCATGATGGGCGGCATCGACAAGAGGGCTCTGGCCGAGGGGAAGGAGCGGATCGAGAGGGAGGTGGATAGGGTCTGGCCGGTCGTGAAGTCTGGTGGATACTTCCCTCGCGCTGATCACTGGATCCCGCCCGATGTGCCCTGGGATAACGCAAGCCACTACCATAGGTACAGGACTCGAAAGGCGGGCATCAGCTGCAAGGCCTAGGACCATCCCCTTCGTCGATCCACGACGCCGTGGCTTTCGCAAAGTTGGACATACGGAGCGGGGCATCTTTCATATCTGGCCCCGGACTTTCGCAATCGGAGGAGTGGCGCTAGTGAGATTTAAGAGAGCGGGACGAGATCATCGGTCAGCCTCGCTTGGGAGGTTCCCCTATTGAAGAAGCGGCCGACTACGGGCACGAGTCTAGAGTTGAAAGTGGACCAGGATCGCATTTTCGAGGAGCTCAGCGAAAGGCTCTACACTTCCTATCTGGAGGCTTTCAGGGAGCTGATCATCCAGAACCCCTTCGATGCGGATGCCAAGAAGGTGGAGGTAAACATTCAGCCAGACGTCATCGAGATAGAGGACGATGGGACGGGAATGGACGGGGAACTGATAGAGGAGTTCCTTATAATCGGTTCCGACGTCAAGGATGAGATCAAGCAGAGCTCACGTGGAAGGCCCTACATAGGGGGCAAGGGAATTGGGCGGCTGTCTTGGGCCCAGCTGGGTAACAAGGCGGTGATCTATACGCAAGCCGATGGCCAAGCCCACTTCATCGAGATGATTCGCGGGTCGAGGTCGGTCAAGGTCCATGAAGTGTCGCCTCTCTGGGACCACAACGGCACCAAGTGGACGATAACCGAACTCCACCGTAAGATAAGGTCCAGCGAGGTCTACACCTATCTGTGCGACACGGGCGGCCTACTGACGATCTTCTTCGAGGACTTCGATGTGAGGGTCAACGGCTCCTCCCTCAGGGAGCAGCTACCCGAGGGAAAACGCTTCGACATCAGATTCGCCGTGAAGGACGCAAACGAAGTCAGGGGCGTCGGTGTACTGACGGGAAAGGTGGAGCGCCTCAGCATCTGCGTCAACTACGTGAAGGTCGTCGACCGCGTGTTTGGAGGGATCGGCGGATTCGTCAACGCCGACTTCCTCAAGGAGACGAGCGACCGGAACAACATAATTGAGAACGAGGACTACGAGCTCTTCGTCAAGGGCCTGCGCGCCGTGCTCAGAAAGGAGATGATCGCCCTCAGCGAGGATGACCAGGTGTTGAGGTCCTACCTTGAGACCTTCAAGCATTTTGCACGAACTCACAGGGTGACGCCCATAGCGGCCAAGATGCCGGTGGAGGCTATCAGTATCGGGGAGA
This sequence comes from Hadarchaeota archaeon (SeqCode), assembly GCA_964452145.1. GTDB lineage: Archaea > CAYQAE01 > CAYQAE01 > CAYVLA01 > CAYVLA01 > CAYVLA01. The sequence continues at coordinate 71,830 of CAYVLA010000005.1, read as the reverse complement.
AGAGGATTGGCGATCTGAAGGGGGATATCGTATTCACCAATAGCCACGATGATCAAGCCGAAATGGCCGTCCTGAACGGCTACACCGTGGTCTTGGCGCTGGACGAGTATGTGCCCCACCTGATCAGAATGGTGCATCCCGATGCCAGGTGCATCCTAGATGTGGAGGTGGGTGGAAGAGTTGACTCCTCTGCTTCCTCCGAGAGAACCCGGGTTCTGTTGAGTTCGGCTGGCAGGCTGGTCAGGCAGGCCTTCAAACTTATCGACCCGGAACGGATCTACGAGCAGACCGGAATCACGGTGAGAGTCCCCAGACCCGATCCCGTCGCCCGTGCACCGGTCCAGGGCCCCCAAACGATCCCCGCTCAAGTTGATGGCAGGACCCAGGATGGAAGAGGGCCATCTTCCAAGATCTCCCCTCGCGGTGCCAGGTTGGCAACAAACACCATAACGGCCCGGGGCATAAGGATATCCTTCGTGGAATACAGCAACCAGGCCGAGCCGTCCTTCTCGTCAACCGACGAGATATATCTCAACACGAACAACGAGTTTGTGGACAAGGTCATAGACGCGCCCAAACAGCTGATCCCACTCTTCCTGGTAGACCCGGTGGCACACGAGCTTTCGCACATAATACTGGGCACCAGGGTCCACGATGAGGACTTCGTCAAGCTGAACGACTACCTTCGCTACAACCTTTTCCTCAGCCATCTGACCGAGATATCCGGCATCGCAGCGGCCCGACAGGGCTAGGGACGGAGCCCAAGAATCATGTTCTGAAGCTTCATCAGGCGGGCAAGGGTTTGCGTTGATAGGATTGTTGGGGACGAATCCCGAAAGCTGGAGACTTGAGGAGATGAGGAGGGCTCTCTCCCGCAGACACCTCCCCCATCAGGCACTCTTCCCATGGCTATTCATAGCCCACGCCAGAGGACCATCGGTCGAGTACTACTACGATCGCATGGCGTTGACAGGGCCGGACGCAGAGCTGTCATTTGACCTGATGTACCTCATATCCCTAGGCTACGATCAGCTACCCGAGGTACTCTACAAGCTGGAGCTGCTCAGAGAGCTTGAGGACAGGGGCACCAGAATCGTGAACTCCATCAAGGCCGTGGAGAGCTGCCGCAACAAGGTCGCAATGACTCTGAAGCTGGTCTCCCATGGGGTCAAGATGCCTCAGACGCTGATCACGGAGAGCGTCCACCTGGCAGTGGAGTTCATAACGGCCAATAGCCCATGCGTGCTGAAGCCCATTACCGGCCTCCAGGGAAGGGGACTCGTCATGATCCCGCCAGGTATGAGAGAGGGTGACATCGTCGACTACGTCTCTTGGTTCCAGGCGAAGTACGGGAAGGATGTCATCTACGTTCAGAAGTTCATCCAACACCCTCAGTATGACATCAGAGTCCTAGTGGTTGGGGGAGAGGTGATCTCCAAGATGAGGCGTTTCAATCCCGAGGGCTGGCGCACGAACATCGCCGCCGGGGCGCATGCGCTGCCGTCCAAAGACGACGTTGACGATGTGGCGCTCCACGCTGCTGAGGTAGTGGGCGGCGAGGTTGTAGGCGTCGACGTTCTGCCCTCGCTGGAAGGCGAGTACTTCATCCTCGAGGTCAACGCATTCCCTGGCTGGAGTGGCCTTCAGGAGGTGACGGATCGCAACATAGCCGAAGCTGTTGTGGACTATCTCACCTCCCGGCTCTAGTTTCAGTACCAGCACCTCCCCGGCGGTCATGTCGGCCCTAACCTAGGTCTTCGGGGCCCCTGGGCACGATCTCTAGCTCGTCGTTGTAGGTCCTGACTAGGCCTACGATCTCTATCTCGGCGCCCACAGATGCGTTGCTTCCTGGGTCAAACGTGAGATAGACCCGCATCTTTGCTGTTTCACCGCGAATCCACATGGAACAGGACGTGGAGTACCTTTTGATCGAGGATACCCTGCCCCTGGTCCTTATCAGGGTGTATAGGTCCTCTTGGGAAAGCTCGTCCAAGGGTCGATCCACCGGTTTGCCGGCTTCAATGAAGATACCCGACATGTCCTTGGGCACAACCTGTAGCTTCTCCCTGTAGACCCCAACCCGGCCCAGCAGCGTCAGCACATCTCCGAGCTCGATGTTGATATCCTTTCCCACCCCGAAGATGGGGACCTCAACTTGGGTCCCGTTGTAGAGGGTGAGAAAAGCGTTCTTGCCCGAAATGAACTTGTTTACGACAACTCCTCGGATCCTCACCGTCCTGCCAACCATCTCAGTACTCAGCCTCTGCAGAGGCATTATGTCGGTCTTGGTCAATTCCACCTCAAGCACGTTCATGTACGTTTCACCTACAGCAACCATGGCCTCGACGATGTCCCCCTCGATCATCCCGATGATGAGGGAGCCGTCGGGCAAAATCCTGCCGCTTCCGTCATCGATCTCCAAGCCTGCAGCGCCGGGCTGAAGACGCCCTCCAACCTTGAAGATTCCCTGCCTTGACCCCAAGTCCGCGATGGGAATGGTCTCCACCCCTCCGTCAGTAAGGTCGACCAGCTGCCTTCCCGCCAGATACGCCTCTGTGCCATCGAGCTTGATGGTGCCACAGAGAGTCACGTTCAGCCCGCTCTCAACCATGGTCGACCCGACGAGAACCACGCGTAGGCAGCTCTTCCCGTCCGTGAGCTGGAAGGTCTGGCCACTATCGCTTTCTCTGATCCCATAGGCTATGCCCTGAATTCTGACGGTCTTCCCCACCATGGACCCGGCGACGGCGATCGGAATCGGGGCTGAATCCAGCAATGTCAGGTCTCTCTCGGTCCGCGGCACGACCTGAAGAGAATCCCGGTATTCCTCAACAACCCCGACCACCCTTAGCCTGTCGCCGAGGTAGAGGACGGGAACCTTCTGGGCCAGGGACTGAAAGAGGGGTACCTCACAAGTCCCTGACTCATCCTGGAGCTTGATGAAGATGTGGCCCGCCTCGTGCCTTCGAAGATCGACGACGGATCCGATCACGGAGACCACCCTGCCCTCGTATCTATCAAGGAGGTTGACGCTGATGGATTGGGGCTCAACAACGCATGAAAGAGCGTAGATCAGGGCCAGCCCCGCGATGGCACAGATCAGGCTGATGCGCACGAGGCTCTTGTTGTCCACGTCTCTCCTTCGTCACAAGGATTCTACAATTAGACCGCGAAATCGCTGAAAGGACTGATATATCACATAATGGCTATCGAGCCTTTGACGCGACTCGTAAATCACAGCAAGGACGAGAACTGCTCAAGGCCATGAGCCCGAAGGGTATCCGCTGTGACTCTGCCTTCCTCGTCGAACCCGATCTTCTCATAGAACAGGCGCTTTGTCTGTTGGAGGAGCTCCTTTGTCGTGGTGTTCCTGAAGGCCCGCTCGGGAAGGCTGTCGTCCTCAGCCGAGAAGCCGTTGCGGCAGTCTATCATCCTTGCTATGATGTATGTCTGCATGGCGCTCCTGTCGATGTCCTCTTTGGTGGCCGTAACGCCCACAAGGTTTTCCAGCAGCTTGGGCAACTCGGGGATGAGGATCTTCCTTGTGAAGTAGCACGATCCGTTCATCTGGCAGATCATGCTCGAAGGTATGGCCTTGACTATCTCCTGGGCCCACCAGTCGGCTTTGGCGGCTCCGGCGGGGTTGGCCAGGCCTGAGGTATAGGTTCCCAAAGAAGTGTGGCAGGCTCCCCTCAGGGCAAAGGCATAGCCGAGATTGCTCCAGAACGGGTACCCGGCTCCCTCAAGCCCCTTGACCTGCATAGCTATGTCCGTGTCGCCTAGGATCTCGCTGGCCTTCCTCACGCCTTCGCCAAGGATCCTGCCCTCGCCCTCCATTCTTGCTATCATCCGGACCAGATCGATGAGGGCCTTCGAGTCTCCGAAGGTCGGTTCACGGCCCAGCCTCTTGTTGTGCTCGAAGTACCAACCGATAACCCCTCCGGTGGACATGGCGTCCAGGCCGAGTTCATCGCAGAGCTGGATGGCCTGTGAGATGGCGTAGATGTCGTAGATTCCGCAGTTAGGGCCCAACAGATCCACGTTCTCGTAGTCCATCTTCCACAGGGTTCTGCCCTCGGGGTCTTTGGGGATCTTCCAGCACATGATCGGGCAGGCGCATCCCTTCTGGGATATGGACCAGCCTTGGGATCGGAGATACTCGGGGTCGAGCTTGCCAGCGTCCTTGGGGTCCAGGTTTGAGAAGTTGTCAGCGGGCAGGGCCCTGAGTGGAACCAGATAGGCCCAGTTCCCTCCCCACGTCCCGTGTTGCTTGTACTTCTCGGTTCCCGAGCCGGAGGCGAGCTCACGGTTTATGCTCTTCATCCATTCGTCCGAACCGGGCGGGGCCGCCTTCGGGCGAGGCGTTCTGTCCCTGCCGCCCTTGAATGCCACTGCCTTGACGTTCATCCCGGCAAGAGCCTTGCCCGGCCCTCCTCGGGCAGCGGCCCTCACATGGTCGTTTGGCATGTAGCTCACGTGGACGCTGGCGAATCTGACCCCCTGAAAGCCTGCGGGACCCACAGCGATGCTTCCCTTGAATCCTTGTTCGTAGCAGAAGGTAACGGTCTCGGTTGTCTTGGTGTCGGGGTCCATATCGACAAGCGCAGCCTCCCTTCCCTCCCCGGAGGCGTCCAACATGACCCCGACCGGCTGACTGGCCTTTCCGATGAGGATGACCCCGTCCACGCCGCATGACTTGATATGGGGTCCACAGAGGCCCCCGGCCGCTGCGTAGCCTATGCCGTAGTGGCCGTTCTTCTCCTTGGCGGGCGAGTTGAACGAGACGTAGGTCCTGGTGCAGCCGTTGGGCACGCCGTGCCGGGGAAGGCCTGTGAGGAAGCCTGTGTTGATCACGAACTTGTTTGAAGGATCGCCGCAGGGCTTGCCGTCCAGAAACTCGTCGAAGGCAAAACCAATTCCTCCGATGAGTCTCCGAAGTGGAACCGAGCCGTGCCTCTGTCGGTCCTCCTCCATCCAGTTGATGAACTCGTAGGTTTCCTTGCCGAGGTCGTATCTGAGTATCTCGCCGCTTATCGTCAAGACGACCTATCCTCCGCCTATGGGTGAGAGTAGCTCCAGGACATCGTCCTCGCCGAGGCTGGCCCGGCTCCTCTCCGATGTCGAAAGGACCCTTCCGTTGAGAACCACCGTGAGGGATTCGATTGAATCCTGCTCGTAGAGGTACTCATGCATCCTGCGACCGAACAGATCGGAGAGCTCCTTGAGGGTCCCGGCGATCGTGGGTGATCGAACCTCAACGGTCTTGGTCCCCGCAATAGATCTCAGTATCCCATAGAGAACCACTTTCAAGACACATTCCGCCCTGTCCCGGTGCTTCCACAGGACTCGGGAAGACCGGCACTGTAAAATGTTGCAGTTCGGCCAGACCCATGCTTGAAGGCCTCACTGCTTGGTCCCACGTTCTCTTTCCGGGATGCCTACCCGCAGGGCCACGGCAATGAGGGTGTCTTGGCCTCAAGCAAACCGGGCATTTCCACGAGTTCCATCACCGCCATTGTGCGCGGGGACAGCAGCAAGCCTGGCTTGACCAAGAAGGCACACGGCATTCTTGGCCTCGAATCACGAAACGCCTTCAGGTCCTTCTGCCCGACCTGTCCTTCCGCGTGAAGGGAAAGGCGGTAAAGGCGCATCCTCTGCCCCTGTTCGCGTCCCTCTGCGAAAGCATTTGTCACGGCGCGGGAAACTCCGTACCTCCGAGCAAGGCGCTCAACCTGCTCCTTCTGCTCCTGCGAGTCCGCTGTCACCTCGCCGGTGACCGAGAAGCCCGCATCGAAGCCGAGTCTGTAGGCCTTATTCATGAGATCGGATATGATCACTGACATATCTCCACCTCAGCCCATTGCCTCCTCTGATGCATCGATCTGTATTCCCTTGGGACCGAAGGTAATCCTTCTCATCTCACAGTCGTGCTTCGTGCCCCTCATCTTCATGACCTGTATGGATCTCGACATCCTTCCCTTGTCAAGGAAGTTGTGAAGGAATATGAGGCCATGGCTCAGGTGCTGCTCCAGTTCGTAGCGGTCAGGATCCTCAAGCTCGGAGATCGCCAGGGTGGTGCAGCCCAGGTCACGAAGGCTGTGCATGAAATCGGTCATGTCCCTTCGCGCCTCATCGGGCCTGGAGTAGCCGAACTTTATGGCCTTAAGCGAATCGATCACCAGGCGTGAGATGGCGTGTTCCTTGACTAAGCGTTGGAGCACAGTTATGACATTGCCGGGGGACGGCATCTCATCGTCCTGGGTGACCCAGCCAAAACGGCTTGCCTGCGACATGTCCAGAAACTTGATCAACCCCTTGTCCAGTAGCTCGGGCAAGCGGAACGCGTAGTTGGACATGTCAAGGTAGATGCTCTCGGGGTTCTCGTAGAATGTGACGTACAGGCCGGGGAAACCTTCACTGGCCCCCTGGATGAGGAACTGCATGCAGAAAGTCGTCTTCCCTGAGCCGGGCGGGCCGCAGACCGTGTAGATCCGCTTCTCAAGGAAGCCCCCTTGCACCAGGCGGTCCAGTCCGGGTACTCCAGAGCAGATTCGTTTGGGACGCGCTGGCTGGCCAGTGGGGCTCCATGGCTCCAACATGATGTTGATGTCTGACGACGATGAGATCGCCGATGTCTCCATGAACGCGCTGTACCTCGGACTGATATTGATATCTTCCCTTGCCCGCGACATTCCCGTTGCGATTCGACCAACATCAGGCAAAGGCCTTCGGATGGCCCAGATAGCCAAGGTTCCCTCATTCACAGTCCCTCTCCGTGTCTGCGGTTCCCTGCCCTGAATGCACCCCAGGCCTTCAGCGACACCAAGCTGAGGGCAAGTAGGCCTGCAACGGAGACGGGAAGGATGCTATCCGGCCATATCCAGCCGAGTGAGAATTCTCGGAAAGACAGGGGAAACAGAATCAGCTGCCCCCCGCCATATGGGTGAAGGGTGAAGTCCCAAGCCAGATGCACCACAACTCCCGCGAGCATATAGGCGAGAACCTCTCTCCATTCCCGCCTGTCGAAGAAGGTCGCGGCCAGACCCGCCACCAACGTTACTCCTATGGGGGTGTGCAAAGGGACGGAGAAGGCGATCAGATTGACGTCCGCATAGGCTTTAAGAAGGTAGAAGGCCTTCACCGTATCAGGGAGGACGCTTCCCAGAATCGCCGGGCCCAGGTACCTTCTTGCCTTCCTTGCTCCTAGGAATCCCACCACCTCGATAAGCACCCATGTGGTCAGGACGTAGGTCAGCCAGTCAGGCATCGGTGTGCCTCCGCGAGAGACCCCGAAAGGACAGCTTCCAGTCCCTAAAGAAGAGCAGCAGTGCGAGAGCCAGCCCAGTAATTGAAAGTGCGTACAGCCTCCTGATGTCCTTGTAGATGTGGAACTTGGTAACGGCGAGGTATCCGCTCTTCATGTGCAGAATGCCGTAGACTATGATGTAGTCGTCGTCCTTCAGAGTTGTCGGCTTCGGATAGATCGCATCGATCGAATCGCCCATGATGACCATGGTGAATCGCGTCTCGTTCTCGATCCGTACGTCGGCGACGCGTCCTTCGGATCTGAAGGTTACGTTCTCGTACCGCTCGGGATCCGCTATGATCTGTGGTACCGATGAGTGCCGCCTGGAGTATTCATAACTCGAGTAGATGCACAGCGCCAAGATGGCCGCCGTCAAGGACAACCTCAGGCTTCGGCGCTCCATCTTGGATGGCTTTCTCCCGGGGCTGAAAAGTGCATCATGACCCAAAGGGCCAAGCCAACTCCTGACACCAGATCGGCTAACCCTCGTCTTTGGGCACTCGATCATACATCCTCTGACGGTTCCACGAGGATACTGGCAACAGGGATCAACACGCGCGCAAGGAGCAGCGCGAGCAGAGAGAACGCTGCAAGAACCCCTTCCCCAATCGCTTCCCTCAATCTCAAAGGGTACTCGGTGAAACGCCTTGCCGGGCCGTAGTTGCCCTTCTCGAACTCCTCCTTCGCCCGCCCCAGGAAGATCTCGGCCCTGGAGGTATCAATCCCCATCATCTTTGCCTTCGCCACCACGTCCTCCGCCTGCTCGATCAGGGACCGGGCCACCCGAATCTGCACCTCAAATGAGAGCTCCCCGACCTCGGCGTCTATGGAATCCAGAACGTGTGCCTGTTCGGCGCCCGAAAAGTCCTCTCGAAGCCGTGCCAAGTTGCCCCACAGATCCGCGACCTCGGCGCCAAGGTCTTCTGCCTCGGTCAGGCCTTCCACCAGCGCTCCTATCTTGCTGGCTGACTCCAGAATCCTGCCCAGATCGTCGTAAGCCCGCCAGATGAGGGCTATGGGGATCGAATACTCTATCGGAGGATCGGCGCCCAGCTGAGTCGCGGCCTGCTCCAGCAAGGACGATGCGTGCGTTGCCTTCGAGCCCGCCGAGATGCACAGATCGAGCCTCGCCTGAGCCCGGCTCAGGATATCCGAAAGCATCTGGGGGTCCAACACCTCCAGGATGCCCGGGTCAACCCCAGTTGAGATCAGTTCCCGGGCGACATAAGGTACTTGGGCCACGGCAAGAAGCACGTAGGCGTCTTTGGATAGACCGTATCTCTCGTGCTCCACCCCAAGGGCTACGCGCTGCATCTCGTATATGGCCGGAACAGATCTGGCAAGAAGAATCCATCCTCGAGACATGGTCGTGTAATCGCTTCCTCCCGATCCGTCCACCCTCATGGCAAGGGGATAACCATCGGGAAGACGCGGCACAGTCCATATCCTCTTCACGTACGTATTGCAGATCCGAAGGATATCCCGTTCGGCGACCAGGCCCTGCCCATGTGCCAATAGCAGGAACTCCAGGTCTATGGCGCCGTGGCTGATATCCTCGGCCGGCGCCTGTCCGATCTTGTATTCCCACGTGTAGAGATCGTCGATCTTGTCATAGCGCATGTTGGCCAGGATGAAGTTGGCCATCTGCCGAGGCCTGTCCAAATATGTCTGGTTGCCGGTCAGCTCGAACAGCATTATCTCGGCCCTTCCCAGGGCAGCGAAACCGTTCACATAGGGTCCGAGGTCGGATTTGGGGTCGTCCCAGTAGTAGCCCTGATCCGGCTTGACCTGGTTCCACGAGGGATAGTGTCGCTCCACGACTCGGGAAACCAGATCGACGTACGCATCTGCCCTACTGGACAGGTTGGGATTCGAGGACAGCTCGACTCTTGATCGGATGACCTTGGCAACCTCCAACATCGAGTAGCCTATGACCCCGTCCCACACCGTCCACTCCACATAGCCGAAGCGAGGTTCTCCATAGCTCTCGTTGTAGCTGCCCCAGGAGGGGATGCCGTCGCCGTTGACGTCCGAGCATTCGACGAAGTAGTCCGTGTTCTTGACGGCCTGCCATAGCCAGGCCTCATCTTCGGTGAGGTGGTACATTATGAGACATGTCCTCACCAGATACTGCATGCCCCATGCCATCAGGGACGGGAAATAGGGCTTTCCGGCCAAGAGGGAATCATAGTACTCCTGGGTCTGGGGAGCGAGGCGCTCGACAAGTTGGACGGCGTCTTCCCGCCCAATGAGAGGATGGCCCAGACACATCGATGGCAGGAGGGTGCAGAGGACCAACAGGAAAGCGGTCGTCCCGTTCATGGCAGACCGATTATGCGGTGTATTCTGTTAAATCTCTGCTGCTCGGCAAGGGCCGCGCCTTGGCCCAAGGCTAGGGTCTGCTCCTTCCAGGTACGAAAGAGTACTTGAGTTCTCGGTGTCAGCAAATACGAATCGGCCTCGAAATGGCCGCGTCGCGCTCCATCTGACCCTAGCAGATCCTAGGTGCGGGATCCCCGATCGGAGGCTCCATGAGCCGTCTTCCGCCCACCAGGGTCTCCATGACGACCTGCCCTGGATGATGGCTCACTGCCTCGCCGATGATGGCAGCCTCGATACCTCGCCCCGTCGATCTTACAGCGGAGAGGACGCTTTCCGCCATATCCGCGGCAACCCCGATAACCACCTTTCCCTCGTTGGTGATCGAGTAGGGGTCGACTCCCAGCATCTCGGCGGCGGCAAGGATGTCCTCCTTCACGGGTATTCGTCCCTCGCGTATCTCCATGCCAACCTTCGACTTCTCAGCGAGCTCGTTCAGCGCATTCGCCAAGCCCCCCCTGGTCGGGTCCTTCATCGCTGTCACGCCACCGACCTGGATCGCCGCGTCAACCACTTCCCATATGGGACCAACATCTGACCGGGTCCTCAGCCCGAAGTCGAACTCCTCCCTGGCCGATAGCACGACTATCCCGTGGTCCCCCACCGATCCCGACACGATGATCTTGTCGCCGGGTCGAAGCCCGCTATCCCGGATTACGCTTCCCCTTGGAGACACGCCGATCGCTGAGGTCGTGATCACCATGCGATCCAAGTCCCCCCTCTCCACGACCTTGGTGTCGCCCGTGATCAAGTCCACGTCAACTTCCTCCAGGACATGGTTCATGGACGACACAATGTCTTCTAGATCGGAGCGGGGGAACCCCTCCTCCAACACCATCGAGCAGCTCATGGCGAGGGGCTTCACTCCCATGACCGATATGTCGTTGAGCGTCCCCGCTGCGGCCAGCGTGCCGATGTTGCCCCCCGGGAAGAAGAGGGGCTTCACAGTGTGGGCGTCCGTGGTGAGTACGATCTCCAGATCACCCCAGACCACGGAGCCGGAGTCGTCCAGGTCCCTGAGGGTGACCCCGCCCTTTCCCCACTTGGTGATGTTCTTGAGGATGACCTCCCGTATTAGGCTCATCATTGCGCGTCCTCCGGAACCATCCTCAATGGTCACCGATTCCCTTTCCCTGGCTCCCAATCCTCACACCTCCTCCCCGCCCCCGTACAGCAGCCAGATCCTGCATGTGCCCTCGCTGGATACCATGCAAGGCCCAATGGGGTGCTGAGGGGTGCAACTCGATCCGAACAACGGGCAGCTGCTCGGGGCAAGGGATCCGAGCAGAACATCGGCACATCTGCAGCCGGCAGGCATGCCACCTTCAGGCACCCTCCTTATCCCGAACCTGGGTCCGGCATCCAAGTCCGCGAACTCCTCCCTAAGCTCTAAGCCGGATGATGCCAAGTTGCCGATCCCTCGCCATTCCGTGTCGCAGACCCGGAAGACCCGATCAATCATGTCCAGGGCTTTCGGGTTGCCCTCCGGCCTCACAGCCCTGGAGTACTCATTGAAGACCCTGCAACTGCCCGTCCTATTCTGCCTGACAATATCGATCAGGCTGAGCATGATATCCAGGGGTTCAAATCCGGATACCGCAACCGGCAAGCCATATTCCTTTGCGAAGACCTCGTAAGGCCTGGTGCCGATGATCGTCGACACATGGCCGGGACAGATGAGCCCGTCGATGCCGATCCTTCCCGACTCAAGCAGGGCCATCAAAGCGGGGGGGATGAGCCGGTGGGACACGATGAATGAGAAGTTGTCCGGCACACCTGAAACGATGGCCGAGGCAGCTAGGGGGGTCGTTGTCTCGAAGCCTATCGAGAAGAAGGTCGATGGCTCCCTGTTTGCCCGCGCCGCGGCCAGGGCGTCGGTTATGCTGTAAACAACCTTCACCCGCGCCCCCTCGGCCCGCGCGTCCCGCAGAGATCCCGCGCTGCCTGGAACTGCGAACATGTCTCCGTAGGTGTAGACCCTGGCATGGTCCATGGCAATCCTGATCGCCTGGTCTATCTCGGAAACGCCGGTCACACAGACCGGACATCCCGGCCCCGCGACTACCTTCAGGTTTCCAGGCAACATCGAGCGGATCCCGAAGCGCGTAATCGCGTTCTCATGGGTCCCGCAGACATGCATCAAGCGCAGCTCCCGGTCTCCGCAGGTCTTCCGCAGGATGGCCGCAGCGCGCCCGACGAGTTCCCTATCCTTGAAGCCCGATAGATCCAAGAGCCCCGCCGTCCTCACTCCTGCCCCGCCATCTCCTCAAGCTGTCGAATGAGATGGAGGGTCTCTAGCGCTTCGTCCTCGTCTAGGATCTGGATGGCGAAACCTGCGTGAACTATGAGGTAGTCTCCCACCTTCACCTTGTCGAGGAGTGATATGTCAACCCTGTGTCTGATGCCGCCGAAATCGACAACGCCACTCCTGCCTTCCATAGCCTCGAGTCTGCCGGGTATTGCCAGACACAAGTCGACGACCTCCTTGGCAATCGTCCCCGGACGACAAAAAAATCTTTGCAGATCGGGGCAGCATTCCGCCAAGCCGGGAATCAATGGCATCCGGGATTAGATTTTTGATCTCCCTATGGGTCCGGGGTTGGATGCAGCTGAGGGTCTCGGCTCAGGGCAGGGTGCAGGGCGTCGGCTTCCGGCCCTCGGTTTACAGGCTTGCACTAGCGCTGGGCCTCTCAGGTCATGTCCGGAACATGGGCAACGGCAACGTGGAGATCCTGCTTGATGGCGAGAAGGCCACCATAGATGTCTTCCTTGCCAAGCTGAGAGCCTCGCTCCCTCCCCTCGCCGAGATCTTCACCCTTAATACGCAAGAGGTCGTCCAAAACCGTCGTGAGGGCTTTCACATACTCGAAAGCGGGATACCCGATGAGGCGGCCTCCGTTTCCTTCATACCGCAGGACGTCGCAACCTGTGATCTTTGCCTGGCCGAGCTGACGAACCCCCAGGATCGACGCCATGGATACCCTTTCGTCACATGTACCGACTGCGGACCGAGGTTCACAATATCCAGGGGGGCCCCCTTCGACCGAGACAACACCTCCATGAAGCCCTTCACCCTCTGCCGCGATTGTCTAGCCGAGTACACCGACCCGGGTGACAGGAGATACCATGCCCAGACCATTTCCTGTCCGGCCTGCGGGCCCAAGGTGTGGCTCATTGGGCCGGAAGGCCACAGGATCAGATGCTCGGACCCGGTCAGGCGCGCGGCCACCCTTCTTGGCCGCGGGCACCTGGTCGCGATCAAAGGCATCGGGGGAAGCCATCTGGCATGCGGTGTGCTGGAAGACAGGCCCATCAGGAGGTTGAGGAGGATACTCAAGAGGCCCTACCAACCCTTCGCCATCATGGCCCGCTCACTCCAAGATGCTCGCACCTTCGCTGTCGTTGGCCAAAGGGAGGAGGAAGCCCTCACGGATTGGAGAAGGCCGATAGTCGTGCTTGATAAACGGGAGCCTTTCCCGCTCTCCTCCATGCTTGCCCCCGATCTGGGTAACATAGGCGTTATGCTTCCCTACACACCTCTCCACCACATGGTTCTGGCCGCCAGCAAGGAGCCGGCTCTGGTAATGACCTCCGCGAACGTACACGATGAGCCGATGATCCTTGAAGCCGCCAGGCTCAGGGACAGGCTTCGAGGGATAGACTACATCCTCTGGCACGACAGGGAGATAGTGAATCGATGCGATGATAGCGTGGTGAGGTTTCATCAGTCCCACCCGGTTATGATCCGAAGGAGCAGGGGATACGTACCACATCCCATTCCTCTGCCCTGGAAAGGTGAGAAAGCCGTGCTGGGCGTGGGCCCGGAACTATCATCCACGGCATGCATCGCCAAGGACGGCCTGGCGTATCTCACCCAGCACATCGGGAACACATCCAACTTCGACACTTTCAACTACCTCAAGGACGCCATCTCGGCGCTGATGAGGACCACGAACACGCTGCGCCTAGACGCTGTGGCCCATGACCTCCATCCAGCCTTTCTCTCGACGAAGTTGGCGCAATCCTTGGCCGAGAGGTGGTCATGCCCAGCGTTCCCGGTTCAGCACCATTTCGCCCATCTCCACAGCGTCATGGCCGAGAACGGCATCGACCGTGACAAGCAGGTCCTGGGGATAGTGTGCGATGGGGTAGGGTACGGCACCCCGAACCAGGCATGGGGAGGCGAGATTCTAGCGGTAGGACCGAAGACGGAGAGGATGGCATTTCTCAAGCCCCAGCCCCTCATAGGAGGGGACCTTGCCGCTATCTACCCGATCAGGATGCTGGTGGGCATCCTATCTCAAGTATACGAGGAAAAGAGGATCAGCAGACTGATCAGGCGGTTCTGCTTCGATGGCCTAGCCAAGGGGGAACGTGAGTTGGGTTTGATACTGCGCCAGCTACAGACGGGTTACAACGTGTCGTATACGACGAGCACAGGAAGGATTCTCGACGCCATATCGGTTCTGCTGGGCATCAGCTTCCGGCGAACCTACGAGGGAGAAGGCGCGATGAGGCTGGAAGGCGTCGCAGGCCGCGGAGATGGCGAGGCCGTGGACATTCCGGTCGTGGTGGAAAGATGGGAGGGCAGGTACATTCTGAACACAACGGCCCTTGTACAGGGGGCGGTGGAGGCCTTGGAGCACAGGCGATCCAGGGAGGATGTTGCGGCTTCCTCTCAGACAGCCATTGCTAGGGGCCTGGCCGAACTCGCCGACCTATGCGCCGAGGACCTGGCACCGGATGCTGTCGCGGCCTCCGGCGGGGTGATGTACAACCGGCAGATCGTTTCGGTGATGGAGGCGAACCTGGGAAGAGAGCTTGTCAAGCATGTCTACCTGCCGCCCGGAGACGGATGCGTAAGTCTTGGCCAAGTTGCAGCCGCCCAGGTTCTGATGGACTCGTGAGCCCGGTCAAGGACCCGGGAGGCAACGAGAGCGACGATCCTACCACCCTAGCATCATCACCGGACCCAGTCTGGATCGGCCGTCGCCCCGGCAGTATCTCACGCATCATGCCTCCCTGAACAACCAGCGTCTCGGACGGAGAGATGTTGATAATGGCCGACGGCTGCACAGCCAGTTCACCGCAGGAGGGATCTCGGCAAAGATCTCTCACAACCATCAGCAGTCTTAAGACAAGTCGCCCTCCGCAACTTCCGCCTGACGCTTACCATGTCAATGCAGATGATCACACTGGATCTCGCACACGCGTTCGACCACACCTGAGCAGCTCGGCCACCACCAGCAACGGCGAAAGATTTAAGGTGAACTGACGACGAGTCGCGACGGAGACCCCAATGCCGATCGTGAGCCTGAACATCCCGGAGGCCCTGATGAAGGAACTTCAGCTCATGGAGGAGGTCGTGGGCTACTCATCCAGAAGCGAGGCCATAAGAGACGCAATCAGGAGCTACATATCCGAGCAGAGGATGTACCGCAGGGTAAAGGAAGATGTCTACGACGCGATTATGTTCGTCTACCGGGCCGGCGAGGACGAAACGGGACGGATCAACCGCCTTAGATCCCAGTTCTCAAGGCTCATTGAAGGCGAGGTGACCTTCAGGATCAGCGGCGATAGGAACATCACGGTCTTTCTGACCAAGGGCAAGAGCGACGAGATGCGCATCCTCATCTCTAGGATCAGGGGGATCCGCGGGATCGAGCAGACCCGCTACATAATGGCCGAGCAGTAGGTGCCGATCCATTGGCTGAAGATATGGATCACAGGATCATCGTCAGGAAGGGCTTCAGACACCTCGGCGTCAGGTATCTGTTCCAATGGAACCTCCAGCATCACCGGCAGTTCGACCAGAATCACAGCAGGGATCTTTGGTATGCCTTGCTCTCGGTCGCACAGGGCAGAATCCCCCTCAACGCCTTCGAAAGCGAGCAGTATGACCGCGCGTCGAGGCTCAGAATGCCAAGGCGTGTCTCGGATGAGTGGTTCATCTCCCATATGGAGGACGAAGGTATTCTGGATACCTGCGCCGGGGAGGGTGCCTTTGAACCGATATGCGGATCCGTAGCCCGCCTGAGGAAGGTGCCAGACAGACATTTTCAGGTCCAAGACTACCTGCTGAAGAACGAATTGGGCATGGTGGCGATGGAGGTTCCGGTCTGGTCGGGTTTTCTGAGGCTGACGGGACACGTCGACTTGGTGAGGATCTGTCCGAGCTGTATGGAGATCATCGACTACAAACCTGAGGGCAGGTTCCTATGCTCAATGCCCCAGGTCGCCGCCTACACGTATCTCTTGAGCTCCTGCTATCCCACACTGAAGCTGGAAGATATGAGGTGCGTATCCTTCAACGAAAGAGAGGCATGGATCTACTCGCCCGAGATCCTCAGGCATCTTGGGGCTAGGGTCGAGGATGGCAACGTAATCGAGGAGATCATCAGGAGATACAGAATGCTCCGAGGTGGATGACACGGGCACCGCTCGAGCCAAGGTATGGATCGAGAAGGAGGGCAAGCCCCTCATAGGCAAGGGTAGGGCAAGGTTGCTGGAGGAGATCGACGCAACGGGCTCCATAAGGCAGGCCGCCTCCAGGATGGGGCTTTCCTATAGGCATGCCTGGGACATGGTGTCTAGGATGGCCGATGCCTTCGGTTCTCCCGTCGTGGTGTCGTTCCGAGGTGGCCGGGAGGGAGGCAGGTCGATCCTAAGCACCGAGGGCCGGGAGCTCCTACGCGCGTACAGGGACGCTGAGAGAGGCAGAATGGGTGGAGATGGACTTCCCGATGAGATCGCGTGCGTCGTGACGGAGGTTGACCGCTCGCGCAACGTCGTGACGCTTCGGTCCCTCTCGGGCGACGTGACGATAACGATCCGGGGCGCTGGCCTTGCTGGAAGGCTGTCTGTGGACGACAGGATGTCCCTTGTCCCCAGATAGGTCCTAGAGGGGGTCGGGGGCTCCCCGAGTCTTTGCCTCTTTCTTCCTCTTCAAAACCCTTAAGAGCTGCACCGACGTCCTTTCTCTAGGGGACTCTCCTTGCCCAGATCGCAGTACATGGTTGCGGAGGTCGCCTTCGCGATTCCCTTGATCCTGCTTGTAGTGCCCGGGGCCCTGTGCACCGAGAGGCTCAACGTCTTGGCCATAGGCCAGGTCATGCCTGGGGAGTGCCTGATCCCGATCTGGTTCGAAGCCGACCCCCTGGTAGACTATCTCCTCATCCCCACCGACATCGACGTGATGGCGGGACAAGGGGTTGCCGGGCAGCGCGTGATGGAGGATGCGTGGCGCAGATACATCAGGATCTACTTCCCCAAGACGCGGAACGCGTTGATGGAAAGCTTTGAGTTCATCGCCTTTCCGGACGGTTACATCGAGCCCTTCACCCCGTCTCAGCAAGCCGACATCAGGTATGCCATGGAGAACGGCGTCGGTGCCTTCGTCACGATGGGGGGCGATCTATCCGGTCCCAGTTACAAGGCTTATCCGGGATGGAAGAACTCGGTCCTGTGCGACCTCCTTCCCGTCCAACTGACCGACAACATGAGACAGGACGGAGCCCCGTTCCGCATCAGGGTTGCCAAGAACGATCCTCAGGTCCTATCAATGTTTGTTGTATTCGGGATCGAAAGGCTATCTGGATCGGGCTTCACCTACCTCTATCCTAAGGCGGGCGTTACGATCTGGGGAAAGATGGCATCGAGTGGCCTTCCTGTTGGTGCTCCGGGCGACTGGTTGGTGTCGTGGCAAACCGGATCCCGCGGGGGCCTGTTCTGGGCCGTGGCGGACGACCTGGATCATGCTTGGTGGTCGCCCAGAACGAACGACTACGGTATGGACATCTTCCTCAACATCCTTCTCTACTCCACCGGGCGCAGGCTCCCGCAGGACATCTCCATGCTTCATGAGCTGCGAAACAGGTATTGGAGGTACAACGAGGAGCGGCTCCTCTTGTACTCATTGCTGGAGTTCGTGGACAGGTTCGGGGGCAACACGGCGAGCATCGAACAGCGGATAACAGGGGTGGACGATCTTAAGGAGGCGTCCTTCGCCCGGTACCGGGAACAGGACTACGAAGCGGCCTGGAACACAATCGACCGGGCCCTGGCCCAGATCCTCTCGGCGGCAAACGATGCCATGAAGCTGAAGGATAGGGCGCTACTCTGGGTTTACATAACCGAGTGGTTGGCTGTCACCGGCACGTTCTTCGCATGCGGATTCGTCGTCTACTCGCTTCTGGTCAGGAGGAAGTTGTACAAGGAGGTCGGCGTGACTCGGGCCGAGAGGTAGCTACGAAGACGCTGACGGCGAGCGATCGATGACAGGCGCGAGAAGTGCCCTGACCGGGTTGGTGGCTGCCCGTTCGCCCTAGCTGTAGCCCAATCAACCAGTCAATTGGGAGAGGATTTATCAGAAAGCACGCTGCTTTCTTGAGCAGAGGGGTTGACGCCTTGCATCAATGCAGTCTTGTCAGAGTCCTTCTTGCGATCATCGTTGTGGGTCCCGCCTTGCCGAACGTTTTGGCAGACCGGGGGATGCTGCCCTTAGCGGATGTCTCCGTCTTCGGGCCCGGACAGAAAGCCATAGTGGCCTGGAACGGGGTCGATGAGGTCCTGATCCTATCGACCGATGTCTATGCCGACTCCCGGTCAACGATCCTGGGGATCCTCCCACTGCCCTCGAAGCCCGATCTGATAGAGGCGACGGACTGGACCCCATTCACCGCCGTCGAGACCCTTCTTCGTGAGGCCAAGATGCTTAGTGAAGGCGGTAAGGGCCGGGGGCCCGGCGTTGACATAGTCTTCCACGAGAAAATCGGCGCGCACGACATAACCGTGGTCAAGGCCGATGATGCTGATGGTTTTGAGAAGTGGGCGAGCCAGTTCCTCAGTGATCTGGGCCTTGCCAAGGAGATCTCATCGGAGAGGCTGTCCGCGCTCGTTTCGCAGTACATCCAAGATGGCAAGCCATACTTCGTTCTGGACGTGACCGATGTCACATCCGAGCCACGGAGCATCGAGCCAATCATATACAGGTTCAGATCCGATGACCTGTACTTCCCGCTGCGAATAAGCGCCATGGCCTCAGGCAGCGTTGACGTGGCTGTCTTCACCATAAGCAAGGGACCGATATACCAGGATCAACTTCCACAATTCATGTCCTTCGCCACGTTCTACGGCGTTCTGGGCAGTCCGGTGCGCTTCCGGATCAACGAAGCTGACCTGTATGACATCGAGCCCAGGCTTGCCGCGCTTTTTGATGGAGACGCTTGGTTTGCGGCACTCAGGTACCAAGGAGACCTGAAGGCCCTCGATGCGGATCTCGTCGTACGCGGGATACGTCCGACCTTGGGCGACGCCCTCATCTCCAGCCCCTATTTCTGGCTCGGCGGCGGGGTGGCGCTAGGGGTGCTCATCGGGCTGCTTCTGGGACACATCAGCGTGGGAGCCCTCGGGATAGGCTTGGGACGACTTGTGAGCGGGGTGGATTTCATCGGGGCTGTCATGCTTCTGATACTGGCATCGGTGGTCGGGTCTGCGTGGGCGGCCCTCGCCTTCTGGGCGCTCGTGCCGATCGCGATCGCAACTCTCTTTTTCTGCATCCGGACCGGGGGGCGCAGGAGCATCATCCTCTACCTAGCTTGGCCCCTCCTAGTGATCGTCCTGGTATTCGCCCTCCTCTGGGGAGGGGCACTGGAGATCGCTTTGAGCTTGATCCTCCTCACAGGGGTCCTGCTAGCCGCAATCTTCCCTCCGGCTGGCCAGAGAAGACTCACCGACGCGCTTCGACGGCGGTCGAGGTGGGTCGTCGCATCGACTCGCAAGAGGACTCTTTGAGGAGCCCTGACCGATGCATCTTCAACAGAATCGCCTAGATATGGTGATACCGGACGATCCGCCTATCCCATCGGCATCCTTAAGGGTCGGTGCCGCCGCGAATCCCTTGATCGGCCCAATCCCTTTCCCGGAACGTATCGGGGCGATGATGCCTCATATTGGCATGGCGTGTACGATTCCGAGATGATGAATCGATGAAGGGGCCCATCCGGTCAACGCCTGAGGACCTCGAATCAATCATGGAACTCGTGGGCAGATGTTTCCCGGGGGATAGGGATCTTGCCGGTCGGAACTGGCCGTACTGTGAGCGCATCATGCGCAATTCACTCATCATCAAGGACGGGGATAGGGTTGTTAGCCATGTTGGGTGGGCCGATCAAACCTTGGCCCTGGGACAAGCGCAGATCCGCGTGGCGGGGATTGGTTGGGTGGCTACGGACCCCGTCTGCAGGGGAAGGGGTCTGATGACCATCCTGCTTCGGAATTGCATCCAGCTGCTGAGAAGACAGGGATATGCAATGTCAGACCTTGCTGGGGACAGGCAGCGCTATGCTCGCTTTGGGTGGGAGTGTGCCGGACGTTCATGGGAGTACAGTATCTCGGCCCGTTCGCTCGGGGGAATGCCGGCCCCGAAGGGATTCGACGTAGTGGAGCATGGAAATAGCGCCCACGAGATGGAGGCCACTCTCCGCCTCAGATACGCGTACCCGCTGGGGTTGCAGAGGGACGCCAATCTGCAAAGGGTTTTCCTGAACAGATGCGGGAAGGAGACGTGGATCGTCACCAAAGGAGGCATTCCGGATTCCTACGCCGTGGCCTACAGGGACCAGAAGCGAGCGAGGGTGGACGAGTTCGCAGGAAGCGATGAAGGGCTGTGCTCACTTCTGAGCCACATGATCGCCCAGTTCGGCTTAGAGTCGATCAGCCTCTTTCTGCCTTGGTCCCATCCCTTGAACCGGACGGCTAGGCTGCTGAGTTCGGGCTGGCACCTTGACTGGATGAGGATGTTCAAGGTACTGGACCTGGGCTCGACGCTCAACGCGTTCTCGGCCCAGTTGGCAGCCGCTTACCAAGCGATGGATCTTCCTCCGGGGAAGAGCGTCACTCTGAGAATGAAGGGCGCCCCAGCAGCGATCAAGATCTCCTTCGAGAAAGAGGGCATCCGCCTGGAAAGGTCCGAGCCACGGAGCGGCCTGGTGCTGCCGGAGCCTGTCATGGCTCATCTTCTGTTCGGCCCAGGGTTCCCCGAAGATCTGAAGCTGCCCCCGGGGATGCGCTTCCTCCGGGCCCTGCTGCCATTGGACCTCTACATCTGGCGCAACGAAGCCGTCTAGCGTGCTCCAAGCCTTGCCTAGTTGCCGCTCCCTTCTATTGAGACTGTGCGACTCACGGGGCTATGTCTCGTAGATGCTCTGCCAGGTTGCCACCAAGAATCCTTCGTTTTGACTCCCCTGGGATGTCGGCCTGTTGGACTTGGAGAAGCGAGCACTGGTGGTAGTGGAGCGGCGCATTGCTACCGTAGATCAGCCTCCAGTCCCCGTAGTGCTCGACCATTCTCTCAAGAAAACCTACGGGCATCGACCATTCGCATCCGACCATTGTGCCATCAGGCGCATCACGCAGGATCTCTTCCATCTCGTTGGGCTTGGCGTTGTTGACGACCAGCCGAATGTCCTTGATACCCCGAGCGGAACTGATCAGATCCTCTAGGTTCACTCGCTTTGGGCGGAAAAGAGAATGGTTGAGCCTTTCATCCCTCATGCGAAGGGAGAGTAACACCAAATGGCCCCTGGACGCCGCATCCGCCAAGACGGATCGGCACTTCCTGTTTCTGGTGGAGTATCCATGGTAGGACGGAGCCAGTCTAAAGAAGCCTCCAATAGGACGGCCCGAAATAGGGGAGGCTGGATTGACAACCGGGAGGGGAACCATCGATTCCTCGAAGCCCGCAAGCATCTGTGCAAGCTTCTCGTTGGCCGCCGTGGTGTTTGTGTGGAATATCCCATCAAGGGGCGAAACAAGGCAGCTGTCGATTCCATTATCCCGGGCCATGGCTGCGAGTTCAACGGCCGTGGTTGCCGGTAGGCTTCGGGTCGGCCAGTTGCCAAGATAACAGTTGGAATCGATGATTGTCCCTTCTGCCCATGGCATCGGTGAGCCCCCTGTGGATTGGAACAGAGACAATGACCCTGGAAGAAAAGGGTTTCCAGATGCTGCACCAGAAGGGTCTACGAAAGCTGCGATCGATGGGATCAGCTCGCTTCTTAATGGACTTTCCGCCCAGTACTCCCGTACCCACACCCACCCCCTCCAGCAAGACTTATAGGGACGGAACGCTACCTCGCGTAAGTTCAATGAAGCACCTCATGCTTCTCTGCGAGGCTCTTCTCGTCTTCCTGTTCCTAGCGTGGTGCCCCTGCCACGCTCGTGAGCTGAGGGCCGACCCCACCACGGGCCGGGTTAGGGTTCTGTACATCGGTGACGCCATGGGAGTACCCAATCCATTTCCTGTGCTGAACTCCGACCCACTCCTGTACTGCACGGCGGTCTATGCCTGCACGGTGCACCAGCCCACCGAGGCCATAAGGAAGAGCGTCAGGGCATATATGCCCAGGACCTACTCCAAGTTCCTCACCAACGATGTGGTAGTCCTTAGCGATGCCAATCGGGAAGCCTTCCGCACCGAGCACTTCGATTGGCTGACCCGAGGCGTTGTCGGGGAGGGGCTTGGCCTAGTCATGATAGGTGGGGCTGAGAGCTTCACCGGGGGAGGCGGGGCCTATCCAACCTGGGAGATCACCTCGGTTGCGAGCGTCTTGCCGTGCGAAATGATCGCGTCCCCACCCAAGATACAGGGCGGCGTCATGAAGATAGTGAATCATGAGGACGAGTTCACCAAGAGCCTGCCGTTCCGGACCCTGGGGACCTACGGCTCTTTTAGCACCGGCTGCAACCTCAAGCCCACGCCCCCGGCCACGCTCCTGTCCGTCATCGTGCGCGGTGGCGGCGGCGAGGATCCCTGCCTCATGTGGTGGGATATAGGCAGGGGGAGGACCATGGCGCAGGCCGTTGATTGGACGCCTGACGGGGGCACGATCTTCATGAGATGGAAGCACTACGGAGATTATGTGACCAACATGATGCTGTTCCTCGCCGGCCAGAAGCTGCCCGAGGACCTAGAGGTGGTTTATCTCGTCAGGCGCAGGATGAGGGAGGCGAACGAAGCTCTGCTGACTCTCTACTACACCATCGATCTGGTCGACAAGCTGGGAGGCAACAGCGCTCCGGTGATCAGATTGGCCGGAGAGATCCAGACTGAGAAGGCAAGGGCGGGGAGGCTCTATGTGGAGTGCCGGATGGAAGAATCTCTGGCTGCCTTCGGGTCGGTGCTCGATCTATGCGCATATGCCATGAACGAGGCCATAAAGGCGAGGGATGCTGCCAGTCTCTGGATATTCCTGACGGAGTGGTGCGTTGTCACCGCAACCTTCATCCTGACAGGGTCGGTTCTGTGGTTGGTCATGGTCAGGAGGCGGTTGTACAAGGAGGTCAAGCAGACCCGTCTGATAGAGAGTGGCTGAGGCTTGATCAGATGGGTGACCTTCGCCCACACAAGATCGAGGTCACGGAGGTGATGATCTTTGAGCAGTACCTCAGGCCGGTCTTGCCGGACAGGCATCAAGAAGAAGATCGTCGCCTCCCTGAGAGATGGCTGAGGGCGAACGGATACCGTTCGGTTTACCATGGTGATGAGTCTTGGACACACGAACTGAGATGGGAGCCCGAAGCCGGGGCTGGAGCCCAGGGCCTGGGCCTGGGCCATGGGCCAAAGACTTAAGACATCTTGTGCGGACCGTGTGTCCTCGGAGGTTGATCCATGTCGACGACAATACCCGAGATGGTTGCAGACTATCGTTGCATGACCGGCGAAGGTCCTCTCTGGCATCCGAGCGAAAGCAAGCTTTACTGGGTGGATATACCAACTGGCCGCATGTTCCGCTACTCTCCCGATTCAGGGAGACACGAGCAGTTCTACAAGGGCGACGTCGTTGGAGGCTTCACCATACAGGCAGACGGGGCCTTGCTGCTCTTCATGGAGAGAGGGGCTGTGCGAGTCTGGAGAGACGGCACGTTCTCAACCATCATCCCGGAGATCCGGGAGGAGCGCTCTTCGCGCTTCAACGACGTCATCGCTGACCCGATGGGACGTGTCTTCTGCGGGACCATGCCGAGCAGGAATCATCTCGGCAGCCTATACAGGCTCGAGCGTGATGGCAACCTAGTCAAGATCCTTGACGGCGTTGGCTGTCCTAACGGAATGGGCTTCACCCCGGATGGGAAGGGGATGTACTTCACCGATTCGGCCAAGCGCGAAATCTACCTGTTCGACTACAGGTCCAGAACCGGTGACGTCACAAACCGAAAACTCTTCCTTCGCCTCCCAGGCGGCGATGGCACGCCCGACGGCATGACGGTTGACTCCCACGGCTTCGTCTGGTCGGCCATATGGGATGGCAGCCGGCTGGGGCGATATGGTCCTGATGGAAAGGAAGACATGCACATCTCTTTCCCGGCTAGAAAGGTCTCAAGCGTGACCTTCGGCGGAAACGGCTGCAAGGACATCTATGTGACCACGGCTGGCGGCGACAAGAAGGAATCGGAAGGTCCGGGCGCTGGCGGGCTCTTCCGTTTGGCTTTGGGCGTCAAGGGCCTGCCGGAGCATCCATCGAAGGTGGGACTCTGAACCCTCGGGACACCCTGGCTCGATGCTAGCCAGATCCGCCGTGTTCATCCACGCTGCCGTTCCCCGCGGCGGCCAGCCTCGTTACGGTGACCTGCCTGTACAGCCTTCTGCGCACCATGAGCGTCCAGAGGATGTAGCTCCCCGTCATCAGAGTCCCGCTGATGGTCAGCCATTCTATGGCGTAGATCCACGCCATGGCCCGGTTCTTAAGCTCGATGGCACTTCGGCCCAGGTTTGCCACCGCCTCAGACACCTCATCCATCTTGGCTATGACAGCCTCATAGTCCTGCCCCGCGTAGAGATCGTAGGCTTCCCTGGTCATTTCCTCAATTCTTGCCAGACCACGATAGATGGGATCAGGATTCCCCCCAAAGCCCTCGACGAAGTTGGCCATTGTCTGGATGTATCCGCGCTCCTGAATATGGGCGTGGAGCGCTGCCCGTACCGCATGCATGAGGTTCAGGTCTTGGGGGACTTGGAGGCGTGCCAAGAGGTACAGCAGGTTGCAGACGTAATCCGGGAAATACTGCCAGTACATGAATGATTCCCCCCATCCCGGGGCCCAATCGGGAGCATGGGCCATGGAGGAGCC
Organism: Hadarchaeota archaeon (SeqCode); assembly: GCA_964452145.1. GTDB lineage: Archaea > CAYQAE01 > CAYQAE01 > CAYVLA01 > CAYVLA01 > CAYVLA01. Next base: position 47,017 of record CAYVLA010000005.1, on the reverse strand, counting down.
CCTCCCGATCTCCCAGTAGGCCAGCAGAGGGTTCTCGTGGACGGCCGAGCCTTTCAGGACACTGAACGCGCCCTCCTTGAGCAGCACGATATTCATGCCGAAAAAGGGTTTGGCCGCAGCCCAGGGAAGGGAGGTGCAGAAACCGTGATTTGGGTCCACCGGGACGGGCTTGATGATGATGTTCTCCGTGATCTGCCCATCCAGCGAGTAAACGGGGAGGACCTCGTCCACGCTTGTCCCGGACCATGACGGGCTCGGCGGCTTCCCGCCGAAAGTGAGGTAGCCACCGATCATCATGAGTCCCTGGCCGGCTTCCTCCACACCCTTCTTGAACCAAAGCATCTGGTCGGACCTGAAGTTGTAGACGGGCATGGCTCCTAGAACCACCAGATCGTAGCTGGTCAGGTGGGCCTTGAGCGTGCGGGGCATGTACTGCCTCATGAGCTGCCTAGTCTGCTCCTGGTACTGCTCCTCGCTTCCAAGGCCCGAGATTATGGGTATGGGCGTTATCCGGAACAGTGGATCCCGAAGCATGTAGATGTAGGGCTTGGCACGCACACCGAAGCAGTCACCGATGTAGAGGACCCTGACCTTGCCCGTCTGCGGGTCCTGGGCGGGTGCGGCCAGACAAGGTAAGAGAAGGGAAAGCAGGATCAGACCCAGGGCTCCATCATGTGTCACTACCCTCCGGGCCGTTTCGAACATGCCGCCTGATCCGAGAAAGAGGTACAAGTATCTTTCTGGGCCCGGGTGCATCCGAACGCAGTTCGTCGGTTGGGTGGACCGAACGGCATCGATCGTCTTACATCCCCTGGCCTTCGCGGTTTTATAAACAGGCGCGCGGAACTTGGGGTATGCACGAGGCCGTTCAGCTTGTTCTGGGCACGTTCGAAGGCATCTCCCCCTTCTGCCAGGTCCTCTTGGTCAGCGTGGTCTTCCTAGGCCTTGTCACCGTCGCCGGGGTGAGGTGGAAACAAGAGCGCAGCAAGCAAGAGGCCTTCTTCGAGCCCCCTGCATGCATCAACACCTATACCCACAGAGGGCCGAGCCCGCGCTACAAGATCTACATCGGCTGCTGATCGCACCATACCGGCCCCGGTTGCTACCTATTGGTCCACCTAGTGCCGGAGACCTCCGTGTATAGGGCCTTTCTGACCATGAGTGACCAGAGCAGGGTCCCGGACAGCAGGAAGACACCCAGGGTCGTCGCCGACTCTATGGCATAGACCCAGAGGAGGGCCTGGTCCTTGAGCCTCACAGCCAGATGACCGATCCTCCGAGCCTCGGAGATGGCTTCCTGTATCACGCGCAGAGCCGCGGGATGGTCGTTCTCCAGGTACAGATCATCCGCCGTGGCCTTGATTGAGCGCAGACCTTCCATCTGGTCGTCCACTGTTCGCATGTTGGCCCCGAATCTGTCAGCGAATTCGATCAGGCTGGCCAGCAGTTTCAACTGGATTCTGTACTCATGCCATTTTCTGCGTAGTTCGTGCGCGATGAGGATGTCTGTGGGCAGTGGGACTGCCACCGTGTAGTAGTAGACGTTTATCACATGGTCCTGAAAGTAGGTCCATTCCATGAAATTGCAGCCAAAGACCCCGAAGATGTTCTGCTCCCCTACGCACCTGCCCTTCCCGACGTCCCAGTAGAATATGATCGGGGTCTTCTTCTCATCCCGCGATTCGATTATGACGTTGCATCCCTCCTTGGGGGAGACGAAGTTGTATGGAAAGTAGCATGGAGCCTCCTCCCATGGTATGCTCCTGGCCAGTTCGTTGTCGGGCATATTGACGCGGAGGCGCGGGAGATAAGACTTGGAGTGCTCGCCCTCATAGCAGTACACGGGCAACACCTCATCCAGAACCGTGTCGGCCCAGCTGGGGAATCCCCCGTATCCGCCGAAGCCTTGGGAGCCGCCGGTCATGAGGAGGCCTATGCCTTCATCGATGACACCGTCCGTGAACCATGCGATGTTCTCGGGCGTGAAGATGCGTCTGTCGATGTTAATCAGGGCGACGAAGTCGACGTTGTCGAGAAATGACCCGTAGTTCCGAGGCATGTATATCCTAGCTACACGTCTGGCGAAAGCCAGGTCGACCATTGGGGTGTCGAGGCTCAGGTGGGGTATCGCTGCCCTCACATCGATTCTCGGGTCCTCAATGGCAAAGGTGAAGACCTCTGCCCAGCCAGGCCATCCTGAAGGTGGGAATCCGCCAAGAAGAGCCCTGACCCTCCTGGTGTTGGGATCCTGCCTCGTCTCCATGGCCAGGATTGCGGGGGCAAGCAGGAGGCTGACCACTAGGACCCTGACGAGAGTCCGGATCGGATTCGACGAAGGATTTCGAGCCATTCCCATCAGCCCCACGCCAAGGGTGCTACGTGGCTCACACCGCGAGCGTATAACGCTTTCCAGCCTCTGGCGAGCGGTTGGCCCAAGGCAAATGTTCAGGCCGTCAGAGGCAGACTTCCGTGCCTGCATAACGTGCGGGTCAAGGTCCCCAGACCTTTACGGTAGTGCTCGGGGTGGATGTCCTCCGTGATGGAGATGATGTACCCATCGCCAGGGGCGATCTCCTTCAGAATGGACATGGTGTGCTTCCTGATGCTCTCAGCCGATCCAAGCAGGACGCTCTCGGGGAAGTTCATCCAGATGGCCTTCCCGCTCCAAGCGGCCCGGGCCTCCTTGAGCGGCAGGTTGCCGGTGGGCGGAGGAGTGAAGGCCTCTATGGCATCTAGCTCCGTGAGGGCGATCAGCTCCTTTAGAGTCTTCAGTCTGCCGTCCATATGTGAGATGACCTTTTTGCCGGACTTCCTCAGAACTCGGCAGTACTTGTCGAAGTAGGGGAGGCAGTGCCGCTCGAAGAGGGCAGGGGGCACGATGACCTCGTCGGTGTTGTCGCCTATCCTGACTATCTCGGCAGGGGACTCCGCTATGATGGAGTACAGCTCCAGATACTTGCGGTCAATGACCTTCACCAGCTCTTCGATGGCCCGAGGGCTACGTCTGTACATCAGAACGAAGCTCTTGACGCCCAAGAACTCTATCATGATCCTCATCAAAGGGGTGTAGCCGGACGAGACGGTCACCACTCCGTCCCCCTCCAGCTCTCGATAGTTCTGGCAGTAGTCCTCATAGTATGGTTCGTAGGCAGTGTCCTCGACGATGAACTTGACTACCTCCAGGTCCTCCTCCTTCTTCACTGGGTGTTCGAGCAACCAGCTTCCCCCCGGAAGCTGAAACCTCATATCAACCCGTCGCTTGGAGTGAAGGGTTCCGACGGGCGTGGAGGTCTCTATGTGGGAGTAAGTGCCGACCTTCTTGCTCTCAGTCTTGACATGCGGGGTTTCCGTTCTGTGCACCCTACATCTGATGTCCAGGCCCAACCCCAGATTCCTCATCCGGCGTTCGAAGCTTCCTCTAGGCAGGTGGCCCGAGTAGATGAGCTGGGGTATCCTGTCCGGGGTCCGCCCATTAAGGACGGCCTGCACCCTGTCCCTGACATTCATCGTGCTTCCTCCTCAGCTCTCGTACCAGTCGGCCAGCCGTCTTCTGATCAGCGCACGGTAGTCGGGTAGCTGTCCCCCTGCGTCCGCTAGGAGGAGCTGCGTCAAGCGCTGGGCTTGATCGGGTTGTTCGCTGGACACGTCGGTTTGCTGCTCGGGGTCGGTTCCGAGGTCGTAGAGGATCTGTTGGTTCCCGTCCGAGCTACGAATCAGCACGAAATCATCATCGCGGATCCAGGCATAGTCGCTGAACCCTGAGGTGACATAGGGCCTGGTCTCGTCGGTTTCTCCTCGAATCAGTGGGGCCAGATCCATGCCGTCGGGATGGTCTGGAGGCGAGATGCCGAGATAGGACAGGATCGTCGGAAAGACGTCATGGTTGTAGACAAAGGGGTCCAGCCTCTTCCGGCCGCCCTGCCCTGTCGGTTCCCGTATGATCAGTGGGATATCCATGAGTTCCGGGTGTAGTCCCTCGGGGACCTTTCCCGTCGGTCCGTGCTCGCCCAGCTGGTGACCATGGTCCGAGATGACCACGACCAGGGTGTCCTCCTGCCGCCCACGATCGTCCAGGGCATTCATGAAGCGGCCGAACCAGGCATCCACCATGGTCACCTCACCGGCGTACAGGGCCCTCATGTGCCGAAGCTCGTCCTCCGTTAGGTACGAATGCCAGTCCGTGTACATCGGGGTGATGACTTCCCTGCACTGATAGCCCGGGTCATAGAGGTCCACGTAGCTTTGGGGAGGATCCCACGGCTCGTGCGGGTCGAAGGAGTCGATGCAGAGGAAGAACTTCTCCGCATCCCCGTTGTCGGTTAGCCATCGCACGGCCTCCCTGAAGACCTTGGGCGCGAAGTAGTCCTTCTCGGTCTTCCGCTCAACGATGTTGGCCAGATACCTCCTGAGCAGCCTACTGTTGCCCTTCCCGGAGGAGGAGAGATGCATGCCGATCTCGTCCGCAAGCTTGGAGTTGTAGGCATCCGACTCCTGGCCCCGGATCCACCTCCACTCGTCGAAGCCCCTGTGGAAGTTCATAGAGGGCTTGAACTGATGGTACGTGTCGGTTATGAACGCAGTTCTGTAACCATGGTGCCTCAATATCTCAGACAATGTGACCTGATCCTCAGGGATTGGTTGCCAACCATAGACCTTGACGTGATCGCCCTTAACCGGCTCGTACCCCCTGAACGGAAAGGTTCTCTTGCCGGTGTGGAGGGCCCGCCTAACCGGAATCGTGGGCAGAGACTCGGGGAAGGCCCGGTCGAAGATGCAGCCCTGCTTGGCGAAGGCATCCAGGTTCGGCGTCCTGATCCAGCCATTGCCATAGCATCCCACATGGTCTCGGCGGAGGCTGTCAAGGATGACTAGGACCGCGTTCATGCATGCCATCTCGGTCCGTGGGACCTTTGTTGTAGGATTAAATCTCTTTGGGTGCAAGATGATGATAACACAGCGCAAGATGTGGGTGCGAGGCCTGGCCGAGGGCTACAGTGCCCCATGTCAGACCCGGGGCCTCCCCTCCCTGATGTGCGAGGACACCTTGGCTAGCGCGGCACATAGCAGACTCTCCTCAGGCGGGCCTCAGGCCGCAATACATCAGCTTTGCGAAGGATACAGACTTAAGCAGTCGACTCCACGCCATGTCACCAGGGATTCTCTGGGAAGCGCATCAGTAGAGGAATGCACGGACAAGGGAGGAAGAACATGGATAGGAACTCAGTGTTCATCGGCAGCAAGGGTTTGATGAACTACGTATTGGCGATCGTGACCCAGTTCAACACGACGGATACCAGCGAGGTCGTTGTCAAGGCGCGGGGACGAGCCATAAGTACGGCCGTCGATGTCGTCGAAGTGACAAGAAACCGTTTCCTACCCGATGTGATATACAAGGACATCAGGCTTGGAACCGATACCGTGAAGAGAGAGGATGGCAGCGATCTGAAGGTTTCGTCCGTTGAGATTGTGCTGAGCAGGCCGACGATCAAGCGAACCAAGGCACGGGGCGAGAAGCCGGAAGAGCAGTCGAAGTCGGGCCAGTAAGCAACTGGAGAACGGGCAAGTCCGAATCAGGCCCAGGCCTGGGTCGATCCCTGCCTGGCACATGTGGGAAACCAACCCGGTAAATGCGTATTGATTCCGCTGGCGGAGACCCGCCGATCTTGACTGCCAGCCAGTTCTCGGACAGGACATCGGTCGAAAGACATCCCGTTCTCGGGAGTCAGGGAGATATCAGGACATGCCAAGGTGTCCGTTTCGGCCCTCCCTTCCCCGGGTGAGTCGGGAAGAGCCTCCCTGCGACCTGTGGTTACTCCTCGACGCGTACCAGGACCAGCTTCCTGCCGATGGCTGCACATGCTGCCAGGCCCAGAGCCCAGAGGAGCGCGAGGTTCAGGAGCCGTCTGTTCCTATCCCTCCTTTTCATGGCCTGGGCCTGGTTTCTCAGGTCGATCTTCTCCTCCTCCACTCCCTCCAGCTTCGAGCTGATTTCATCCATGACTCGGTTGAATCTGGTGCCCTCAGCCGCCCAGAGGACCGAGTTCGTGAGAAGCCTTGTGAAGTTGGCGTCCTCCATCAAGGCGCCGTAGTAGACGTCTACCCGGGGAGTCTTGACAACCCAGATACCCGGCAACGCCACGGATCGTCCACCCGCCTGGCTGCGAAATGCCAACACGAGGGGCGACCCTGTCTCGTGGTCTGTATACAGAGCCTGGTAGTCTCCCGGGATCTGAACATAGGTTCCATTCACATCGGCCGATAGGTAGGTACCCATGCTCGGAAGCCCGAACCGACCAGGAAGGCCCAGGGTTATTTCGGATTCGCCAGCCGCAACGTACGTGCGCACGCGCTTCGTGCTCGTTGACGTCTGCATGACGGACGAATTCCCGTGAACGGGAAACACCTCCTTCGACAGGTTCCCGGCGGAGGGCTCATAGCAGATATCCCTCATGCCAACAAGCCCACCGCCAAGGTCAAAGAAGGGTTTGAGGCTGTACCCCAGTCCGAGCAGATCGTTCCTATGGTCCGAGTAGATCACGATGCACCGCGTCGTCGGCAGGATCGTCGCCAATGTGACCGCGCTTGGACTTGATACCAATAAGATCTCGTCAGCGAACCTCTCATCCTGTCGGATGATCGATGCAAGGGCTTCGGCGATTCTGGTATCCGGGCCGCTGTAGACGATCGTCACAGGCTTTTGGGAACCGCTGGCCAACGGAACCAGGATCATGGCGGCGACGAGAATCGCATCTAGCTCGGGTCCACGGGGCATTGTCGTCACCTCACCACGTTCACTATGGGCTCGCCAAAGAGGTCGCCGTCTACATAGATCAGAATCACCTGGATCAGTGCGATGTCCTTTCGGTACGAAGGGGGCGGGAAGGTCTTCGGATCGATTGTGGCGATCACCGTTACGGTATCATCCCTTTCGACGGATCTAAGCTTCAGGGTGCCCCTGGGTGCCTGGGACATCGGGAGCCTATCGGAGCCTTCCCAGACCTTCTCGTCGGGGACGTACCTTACCTCGTCATCGTTATGCGAAATCGTGAGGACGTTGATGTTCAGCCCAGGGAATGCGAAGAAGTCGGGCCTGCCTTCGAGATACCGGGCATGGCCCGTCTCGTTCATGATTGCGCCGAACACTAGGGGCGGGACCAGTGCCGCATCCTCGCCTAGTACAGCTTGTAGGGGAATGCTGTAGTCTTGGAGAAGGAAAGCCGATTGCGCATCTCCGTGTTCGAAGGTTCCGGCAATCTCATAAGGATGGATCCCTAACGCGGCCGATCTGTTCGTGAACCAGACGAGCTTGGCCACGTTGGCCAGGACCTGCCTAGGTGTGTCCCCCGGGCCATATCTTAGATCGGGATCGACCAGATCGCCTTGCCCTGGAACCACCGGCGTTGCCGTCAAGAATCTTATCTCAAGGTTCGCAATTCTCTGCCTTGCAACAAGCGAGAACGTGAAGGTGGTCTCGCCCGCGGGTAGCACCGACGGGTACTGGTTCTTCAGGATCTCCACTGGTTGGTCGGCCCTCTCACCGGCGAGGGTGAATACTATCAGAGCAGACACGATCAGTGACATCAGCGCAAGGCCGATCACCCTCTTGTCGAGAGCCATCAGAACTACCTCGTCCATCCCTGGGAGATGGCCTCACCCGCGGATTCTTGGATAAATCTATTTCGGCGCATACGCATACGCGCAGACGAGCATACACATACACACGGCACACTCAAGACCGGAGCCCTACGCAGAGTGCAACATGTTCGAATCTGCCCTGTTGGAGTCTGAGGCGGCTGAAGGGACAAGGAGCCAGACCTGGGCCTGGGCCTGGGCCGGCAAGCTTTATATTGACCGCGGACGGTTGGGCGCAAACGTGAAGTTGGCGTTCCGGGTTCTCCTGATTGTTCTGTGCCTCGTCATTGTTGACACCGGAGTTGACGCCAAAAGGATCAAGTTGCTTGCCACCGGCAATGTGGGACTGCTCGACGCCGTGGAGAGGTTCTTCCGGGTCGAGCCGCTGGTCGTGTGGGTGCCAGTGCCTTCCCGAGACGAAAGGCTACTTCGGCAGGATGATCTGCTCAAGCTCATCAGGCTCTACTTCCCCCGCACATTGGAGGAAATGAAAACCTTCGATTTCATAATGCTGGCCCAGCCCGAGTACAATCTCTTCACACCCAAGCAGGACCAATGGATGTACGAGGCCATCAAGGAGGGAACAGGAGGAATCAACGATGGGAGCGTTTTCAGCATCGTTGCCCAGATCCACCTAGCTTGGGCCAACTCGCTCACCGCGAAGGCCTTTCCCAACGATGCCCAGGCTGTTGCGGCCAGGGGAGCGGGCGAGGCAGGTTCGCTTTACTACCGTGTCATAATCAACCGGGACTTCCCCGACCCGGTCCTCACTCCCTATGTACTCTACGGAGTCGAACAGGTCTCGTGTATCGCCGCATCAAGAATGGTCATCCCCAGGGAGGCGGCCGGACTCATGGCGTGGCAGGAGGGCAACTTCCCAGTTCTGGGCAAGGTGCCGTACATAGCCGTGTGGGACTACGAGAAGGGAAGGACGATCACGACGGGTGACTTCATGGGAAACGGTTGGTTCGCATACCCAACATCTCCATCGGCCAACCAGTATTCGCCCGACATCCTCATGAACATGATATTCTACTGCACGACCCGGAAGCTCATCGACGATGCAGAGGTCTTCCACAGGGTCAAGTCCAACTTCGCCGAGTACAAATCGAGGATGGCCGTTCTGATATCCCTCAAGGACTTCATCGATAAGTTCGGGGCGAACACGCTGAAACTTGAGGAGGAGATGAGGAGATTGGAAGGGATGTACGCGATGGCCGCCGCGGACTACCTTGACCAGGAGTTCGTGGCCTCGGAGGGAAAGATCCTCTCCGCCCTGAACCAGTTCCCTCAGGCAGAAGAAATGGCAAGGAGGGAGAAGAACGCAGCGCTGATCTGGGTCTACGTGGTGGAGTGGCTGGTCACCTCGTCGACGCTGTTTCTTTCGGGTTCCCTTCTGTGGGCTCTCATGATCAGGAGGAAGATGTACAGAATGGTGAAGTCGACGCGCTTAGGCTGACGAGCTGATGCCCTGCAAACAGATCGGCCGAGACTTTGTTGACTCGGCGGATTTCCGTCGTGCTGGCATGTCCTGCCCCTCCGAGACAAGCAGATGCTCGCCTAAAGCAGAGCAACCGAGCTGGTTCGGCGGCAACCTTCGTCCTGCTCATCTCACCCCAACGGAGCATCTCATCACCTTGCCCCCCTGGTCGTCGCTACATCCCTGTAAAGCGCCCTCCTCACCATGATGGACCATAGCACGATCCCCGCCAAGAGCGACACCCCGGCAGTCACAAGCCACTCGAGGAGGAATATCCAGAAGAGCGCACGATCCTTCAGCTCCGATGCTTCCGTCTCGAGTTGTCTCAAACCTGCCACTGCCTCCTTGATGCGTTGAGCCGCCGGATCGAACTCCCAGTCAAGATAAAGAGCTCCGCCTTGCCCCATCATCTCGTCCACCCCGACCAGCTTGGCATACAAGTTTGAAGGGTTGGCCCCGAACTTCTCTGCAAAATCCAGAAGGCTCATCAGAATGGATCGCCGGATGCGGAAGTTGAACAGATCCCGCCTGAGTTCGTGGATCCTGATGGGGTCAGGCGGCAGGTCCCTCCCGGTGCTGAACCACACTATGTTGGCGATGATGTCCAGGGCGTAGGGGTTCCATCGCTCTCGGCCCTTCCAGAAATCCCATGTGACCATGTCCTCAAAGGTGAATGTGACAGACTTGTTCCAGTGCCAGTAGAAGACATGGCCAACCTGACCGGGTGCCGGCGGGCCCGGCCAGCTTCGATCCAGCATGTAGGATAGTATGCGCGAGCCTGGCCGGGGCACGGTCACAAGGCCTCCGTGGGTCGGGAAGATCGGTTCTATGTAGGGCTTGAAGGATCTCATTATGTTCGGGAGACCGGGGTCATCCACGATCTTGATTGCACCCTGGGCTCCTTCGCCCTCGTAGGCCAGCACCGCGTCGACGTCGTTTGGGAAGGCCTTCGAGAGGATGCTGTCTCTCCACAACTCCTTGAACGGGGAAAGGGCGCTCATCACGCTTCGAGTGTTCACCCCGCCCTTGGCATGGTTGGTGAAGGCATCGTACATCCAACTCTGCTGCTCGGCGGTGACGAAGCTCAGGTCAACCTGGGCCATGATGATGAACTCGTATCGGAGAAGCTCCTGGTGGTTTCTAGGAAAGTAGATCCTCATGTATCTCTGAATATCGGATCCCATCGCCCATTGGTCGCCCCGAGTTGCAATGATCAGGGGATCAGTGGAGGGCTCTGCGGTGAACCACGAGACGAGAACGGTGGACTCGTGGCCCTTGGCCAGGCCCAGCACCTTGATCTTTCCAGGTCTCTCCCCAGCTCCGCACGAACTCATCAGGATCAAGAGGATCGTCATCGAGGCCGTGGCCTGTATGGGATGCACACGATCGCCGTTCCCGAAGGGCCTAGTCAAGGTCGCGACCTTTCCTGCCCAGACCTGCTACCGCGCCTGATCCACGATCACGGGCGAGAACCACGCTTGCGGAACCTCCGTCTTTAGCCGGTCGATGGAGGCCTTGGAGCAGCCTGTCCATGTTGCCTGATAGGACAAGCTCCTTCTCCTCCTCCGTGATCCTGGCCGACACGATCTTGCCAAGGTTGGATAGAAAACCCGAACCCGGCGCGTCCGATCCGTAGAGGACCCTGCGGGCTCCAAGGGCTTCCACCGCGGTTTCGACCATCCCGGCCTCGTTGATGGAGCCGCAGGTGTCCACGCAGACGTTCTTCTGGTCGGCAACCTCCCAAGCGCCCTGCTCCCAGTCGCCGCCCACGTGCGCCATTATGAATGCCACATCCGGAAAGCAGGATGCCAGCTCGGCCACCTGGCAGGGAAGGGTCTGGTAGCCTCTGGAGAGCCTGGTGCCTCTTCTCCATGCATGGACGAGGACTGCCAGTCCCTCCTCGGCAGCCACCTCGACAAGGGGGTGAATGACTGGGTCATTGGCCGGGCAGGAAATCCAGAGCTTGATCCCGATCATGGCTGGATGCCCTATGAACCTATCGATCTCATCCAGGGCTTGCTGCCTGTACCTAGGATCCACGTAGACATAGCCCAGAACCTCGGGGTTCCCATCGGCGGCGGCAAAAACCATCGAGTTCCCCGCATGTGGGTCCTCGGCCGCTGACCAGTCCCAGTCAGCCAGGGATGATGCACATACCTTCTCGATGCCGAGCCGTCTCACCTCACCGAGGATTAGCGGTACGTCATTCTGTGACCAGAAATGGATGTGTGCGTCCACGATCCTGATAGGTCTGCTGAAGTAGCCCGAGAGGACGTTCACGGCCATGTCAGCTCCTCCAACCTGAAAGCATGGCGCTCATACTTAGTCTTGCCCGGGAGACTCTTGATGCCGGATCATCGCCACCGGCCACCTCCAAGAGGAGGGTGCCTGAGTAACGGATCCGATCAAGGCTTCGCAGGACAGATCTCCATTCGATCTCGCCGTCGCCTGGCGGGAGGTGGTCGTCCTTCTGGCCGAAGTTGTCGGAGATGTGCGTGCGGCGAATCGCATCTCCGCATATCTCTATCTCCTCCGCCACGTTTCCCATGACGTTTGCGTGGCTGGTGTCGACGCAGATCCCGGGGCAAACGCCTTCCACCGATCTCACCAGATGCAACACCTTGGGAAGCGTGTCGCAGAAGACGAGGAGATCGTGGCCCCTGAAAGCTGCTTTGGCGGGATATCCTTCAGGCCAAGACTCTGAGACTATGGGACCACTGATAAGGTTCTCGACGCAGACCTCCACCCCCCGGTCCCGGGCCTGTGGGCAGATCGCCTCCAGACTCCGAACCGCCATTCTGTACCTCTCGGGCTCTTCTCCATGCTGCATGAGGTGGCCCGGATGGATCACAAGGTAGTTAAGGGAGAGATCCCTGGCCACCTGGAGATACCCAACAACGTGTCTGACGGCGCTAGTCCTCGTGGATTCGTCCGGGCTTGATATATCCATGTGCCTGCCGAAGGGGGCATGCAGCGATTCCGCCTCAAGGGTCGTTGACGAGATCCGGTCCTTGAGGCTCGCAACGGCTTCGGGGTTATCCGGATCGAAGTGTATGGGATCGTCGCCCCAGATCTCGATCCTGCGGTATCCAGCCTCCTCGATGAGTATGAGAGCCTGTCCTATGGGTCGATCCACGCAACACCAGGTTGAGACTCCGATCTCACTGAACATGGTGACCATGCTTTCGCCCAGCCTTGATTTCTCTTTTGCATTCCAGCAAGCACACCGTAGACCCTCCCGGCCCGCGCTGGTCCAAGGACTGGATGCAGAGCTGCAGAGCTGGTTATAGTTATAAGTCGGGATCAGGAGGGCCGTCCGAGGATGTGAATGGCCGTCATATACTACGACAAGGACGCCGACCTCGGCCACCTGAAAGGCAAGACGGTCGGGATCGTGGGCGGTGCGGGAATACAGGGAAGCGCCCACTCCATGAACCTTAAGGACAGCGGAGTGAATGTCATAGTTAGCGAACTTCCGGGTAGCGAGGCTTGGAGGAGGGCTGAGGGGATGGGGTGGAGGGTAATGACGACTTCGGAGTTGGCGAAGGCAGCCGATGTCATCGCCCTTCTCACCCAGGACGATGTCCAGCCGAGAGTCTACAAAAGCGATATTGCACCCAATCTCCAAGCGGGAAAGGCATTGGTCTTCGCCCACGGATTCAACATCCACTACCACCAGATCGAGCCACCCAAGGACGTGGACGTGTTCATGATAGCCCCCAAGGGGCCGGGCAGCTTGGTGCGCAGGATGTACGAGCAGGGCAAAGGCGTCCCAGCCCTGGTGGCAGTCCATCAGGACGCTACCGGCAAGGCCTTGCAGATGGCCCTGGCATATGCGAAGGGCTTGGGATGCTCCAGGGCCGGGGTCCTGGAAACCAGCTTCGCCGAGGAAACGGAGACCGACCTCTTCGGAGAGCAATGCGTCCTTTGCGGCGGGGTCTCGGAGCTGGTCAAGGCAGGGTTCGATGTCCTCGTGGAGGCGGGGTATCAGCCGGAGTGCGCCTATCTTGAGGTCTGCCACGAGCTGAAGCTAATAGTCGACATGATACACGCTGAAGGCATCATGGGGATGAGGAGGCGGGTCTCGGACACGGCCGAGTACGGCGACATGACGCGGGGCAGACGCGTCATAGACGAGTCGGTGAGAGACGAGATGTGGACGATCTTGGACGAGATACAGACAGGCGAGTTTGCCCGGGAATGGATACTGGAGAACCAGGCGGGCAGGCCGTCGTTCAAGGCTTTGGAGAGGCTTGAATCCGAGCACCCAATAGAGGGGGTCGGGGCCCGGATAAGGGCGATGATGCCCTGGCTGAAGGACAAGGCCTGAGCCCATCGCGCTCGGTACCCGAACGGTATCAACATGCCCTGCGGGCCCTCTGCACTATAGGTAGAAGAATCCGCAGCATTCGATGACTCAGACTTCGTCCACGCTATGCAAAGACGGCGAAGACAGGGGGCTGTAAGGGAAAAGAGGACACCTCACATCGACAGATGAAGGAGAGACAGCGATATCGGGGCCGAGGAGCTGGCGTTGCAGATCGTCCAATGGAAGCCGCTGACGAGAAACAGTGGTGAGATGATCGGGCCGGTGGCCTGGGCACATCGGTGCCGCCCATCTTGCAGATCTGATGAATGACCTGAACAAGGCCAATGATTGGCCCGTTGGCTACGGTCTCGCGGCCTCTTGCAGCTTGAGGAGATCCAGGTTGTCGTAGGGTTCCCTTCCCCCATACAGCCAAGACAGAGGCAGAACCTTGATCCTTGCGTTGCAACCCTGCTTGATGCCGCGTCTCCTACCCATCTCATCGTGCCAGGAGTACGTGTGGGCGATCAGCACCCTGTCCTTCAGGACTAGGACCGACGGATAGGACCATCTGCCATATCCAACGGGCAGAGGCGTGATGAATCTAGCATCCCCTTCGGGGTTGCCTGCCTCGGCGACCGAGAAACGTCCCTCCGGGCGGATGTTGGCGATGGGGCCCGGGGGTACGTACGGCTCGGGGTGAATTGACTCAACATTCTGGAAATGCTCCCATACCTTGCCGCCAGTGCAGCTCACCGCGGAGGACAACCTGCTGCGGATGAAACCCCTGCGGATCTCCTCCTCGCTTTGCTGAGTGAAGACGCACAGCAGATGGCCGTTGGGCAGTGTGCGAACCTGCGCCGGTGCATGCGTACCGGCCAGATGGCTGGGTTGCGGCCGGGTCCAAGTCTCTCCGCAATCGTAGGACCATGCCTGGAAATATCGGCCGAGGTTGGTGCGCATTATCATATACAGTTTGTTGGGGGCGACCTCGGTCACGGAAGGTTCAAATGTGGATTGGAAGGGGCCGCCGGGCTCCAGAACCACGAAGAGCTCGCCATCTCTATTCCTCTTCCAGGTACTCCCCTCGTCGTCGCTGTAGAAGACCAAGCTCGCACCGAAGTGGGGGTCGAGGAAGTGGGCATCGGTCGAGACGAAATTGCCGTTGACGAATCCTCCCACGAACCCCGTGCCCTCCTGCTGGAAGCTTCCCTGGCCGATGCTGAGATACGCTGGCAGTATGATCCTTCCCGAGCTGGTGCGCAGCAGCATGTCCTGCCATACGAAGGCGGCAGGCCCCCTTGGGTTCACGATCTTCGCCTCCGACCAAGTCCTACCTTCATCGTCGCTTCGCCGGAAGAGCAGCTGCTGGTCATAGAAGTTTGCCGCTTCCTGGGGCCTGTGTTGGGCGACTAGACCCACTCCTGTGCCACCCAGACTGACGAGTGCGGTGGCATTCCGAACGCCATCGCCCCTTTCGTCAAGGCCTCGAAACTCCTCTGACCAAGTCAGGCCGCCATCGTCAGAGGTTCGGAATGCTCCGCCCTTGACGAGCATCAGTATGCGTTCCCCGCCCAGGTGGACCCAGCTGACGGAGTGCCCGTAGTCCGTCTCGTGTAGGGCAAGAACGCCCTCCGGGTTGGTCATAGGCACATGCCCACGTGTGTTCTCTGCGGACACGATCAGCCCCTCGGTTCCGGATGTGCCAGACTATCCAGATATGTGCTTCGGACAGCGGGGCACCCAAACCTCCCAGCCCCCCATCCACGGCCTAACCGACCCCTCTGTCATCCTAGATCTGATTCGCAGTCGATGGCCCCCTGAGGCGCAGACGGACTCGGGATCAGCCGACCCACAACTTCGCCGTTGCAGTACTAAGTTTTGGTGCCTCGTGGTTGAACTGCCCTCTCAGCAAGGCCTCAGAAGAAGAATATCGGCACGAACAGGATGGCTGCTACGTTGAAGTGTCAAGGTCCACTACCACTACACTAGGGAATGGATTTATCTGGTTCGGCGAGCAGAGCCACCGATCTCCTTGACTTGGATGAAGAAGATCCTCGATGATGGCAGGCCCTATTTCCACCCTAATCGCCTGATAGCTGGGTCCCACAGCATAGTTCCATCGGAGCCGGTTCGCGTCGGCAGCGTTCGTCAGTTGCTCATGGACAGACATGTGGTTGACACGACTTGGAACTGCTTCAGGACCGTTCACAAGCCCGACAAGTACGAGGGCAATCCGCTGATCAAGCCCGACAAGTCCTGGGAAACGGGCTGCAAGCTTACCGCTGGATGCCTTATTGATGATGAAGATAAGATACGCTTCTGGACCTGCCTCTACGGGAAGGTCGAGGGAAAGCAGATCGGGATGGGCATCTACTACGAGTCGATCGACGGGATCCATTTCAACCGTCCGGAGCTGGGAATCGTGGATTGGGAAGGTAGCAAGGCAAATAACCTCTTCTGGGCCGGCGGAGGGGGCTACCTCAACTCAGCCAGCGTCATCATGCTTCCACCATGCCTTGCGTCCAAGGGCAGGTTCGCGATGCTCTATTCATGGTCGCCGGAGGGTAGCCACACGGGCGAGGTGCGAGTGGCGTTGAGCCAGGATGAAATCCATTTCGCAGACCAGCCGGAGAATCCAGCCATCAGGGGGCGCAGCGACACCTACAACAACGTGGTATACAACCCGGGCAGAGAGGTCTTCATGCAATACAGGCGAGCCACGGTGAATGCACACGAAATACGGAGGATGGCATACTCGGAGAGCAAGGATCTCAGCTCATGGACTCAGCCCGTGGTCCTGTTCGATCCAGACGAACTGGACCCCCCGTTTCTCTACGACCTGACCGTTGTGCCCTATCAGGGCATCTACATCGGCTTCCTCCACATGTACTACGCTGTCAACGCGGGGTACAAGACCGGGCCCCGGATATGGAAGGATGGACGCATCGGGAAGCCGGAACAGATGGATGTGCAGCTGGCATGGAGCCGGGATGGAATCCGCTGGGAGAGGCATCCGCAGAGACCCACCTTCCTTGAGAACGGAGTCTGGGGGATCGATCCTGACTGGGGAATGATCACGGTCAGCCAGGGGATTGTGGAGCGAGGCGACAAGCTCTACATCTACTATCTGGGCTACGAAGGGCTTCACTGGGATCCGAACCTCAAGGTCAGCTTCTGTTTGGCCACACTTCGTCGGGATGGATTCGTATCCCTCGGCACGCCAACGATAGGGTACATGCTGACCAAACCATTGCTGTGTCCCGGCGGCAGGCTGCACCTGAATGCGAAGACCGCGGATGGTGGTTACACCAGGGCCGCCGTTCGCAGCGGTGATGGGGTGGATGATGGGCAGTGGCTCCCCTCCTGGGGATTTGACGAGGGATCGGTCTTCACGGGAGATTCGACCGATGCCATGATGGGATGGACGGACCATGAGGACTTCCATGATCTGAAGGGCAGGGCGGTAAGGCTGCACTTCTGGCTCAAGGAAGCCGAGCTGTATTCCTTCTGGTTCGACGCGGAGGCGAGCCCGAGCTAGGTTTTCTGGGCAGGAGGACCGCAGCGTCACAGGTTCATCTGGCTGATCTCCGCCTTCGTGTAGTAGGGAGGGGGCCTCAGGCTGTATCCGCCATCCACCACAAGCTCGGCTCCCGTGGTGTACGGGCTGAGCACGTCGGAGAGCAGGAAGAGCGCTGCGGGTCCTATATCAGGTTCGGGTTCTCCGGCTCGTCCCAGGGGAATCGTGTCCAACACCATAGCCTCACCTTTGGCGCCGAGGTGGGCTGAAAGACTGGTGTGGAAATATCCAGGGGTCAGCATGTTGACCCTGATCCTGAAGGGAGCCAGCTCCACGGCCAAGACCTCCATGTAGGCCTTGAGCCCGGCCTTGGACGAGCGGTAGGCAGCTTCCCTGTGCAGCGGTGCTACGGTGCACGTGGAACCAACGATCAGGATGCTGCCCCGTCCTTGGGAGATGAAATGGCGAGATACCTCGCGGCAGGCCCATGCACAGGCAGACAGATTGGTGTCCATGGTTCTGCACCATGCCTCGGAGGTTATTCGGGTCACCGGCTCGTCCCAGTGAACAGCAGCATTGTTCACGTACAGATCAAGGCCTCCCAAGAACTGGATCGTCCGCTCCACCATGCTGATGACCTGATCCTCTTTGCTGACATCCGCAGACAGTGCAACGGAATGAACACCGCAGGCGGTTATCTGATCCACCGTCTTCGGGTCGGGATTTCGACTGGCGATCACCACGTTTGCGCCTTCCCTAGCCAGAGCCAAGGCTATGGCCCGCCCGATGCCGCTTCCCCCTCCCGTGACCAATGCGGCCTTGCCACCAAGGCCCGTCTCCATATTCACCCACCACCTCATGCCGGAATCATGCCCGGCTCTTACACGGCCTCCTTGGGCTCGGACGGAATCCTTGCGAATCGGATCCTTCCGAGGCCATGGTGACCCGGTGCCCCGCGGCTGGGTACAAACATATGTGTTACCTATCGCACTGGGTGGTGGTCGCAGCACTGACCCGAGAAAGTCGGAGCCAGCCTTGGTGGCCTTTCTGCACATTCTCGGCACGGCTTGGGGTTGATCGTCTCGGGTGACAGATGATATGCCCGACTCCGATCATCGTAACGAGCCGGCCATCGCGCCCCGCGAGCTGCTTCCGTTTCCCATCCCGTATGTGAGCACGTTAACCGAGGCGGGCGGGAGCACGATCCCGGACGCCCCATCTTCGAGGCGAGGCTTGACTTGGTCGGGCTCGCGGAACGTATTGTGGTCGTGGATGTCGTCGCTGGCCAACACACGCCAACCATCCAATTGGGCTATCCCTGCGCCCCGGAATTCGACCTCGACCTCGGCTGCCTCTGACACGTGGGTGTTGACAAGGGTCAGCGTTACCGCATTCCCTTTCCTCGAGCACGAGCCGGCAAGCCTCGGAACAGACTTTCGGCCCTGGGGCGAGTCGAACCAGATCCGATCCGTCGAGACGCGACAGGGCAGGGATTGCCCGCCCTGGTGGGGTGAGTACATCTCGTAGACATGGTAGGTTGGCGTGAGAAGCATATCCTTCCCGTGAGTCAGAATCAGGGCCTGCAGCACATTGACGGTCTGGGCGATGTTGGCCATGGCGACCTTGTCCGAGTGACGGTTGTATATGTCCAGCGTCAGGGCCGCAACGAGCGCGTCCCGCATGGTGCTCTGCTGCTTGAGGAAGTGCGGGTTGGTGCCCTCCATGGGAAGGTGCCAGGTGCCCCATTCGTCGACGACCAGGTCGATCCTCCTCTCGGGATCGAAGCCATCCATGATGGCCCGGTTCCTGATCGCTATGGCCTCAACCGCGATGGCCTGGTGAAGAAGCTGATACCACTGGTCGTCGGTGTAGTCGATGGCGGTTCCTGCCGTGCCACAGTAGTAATGCACAGCAAAGCCTTGGATGAGCCCCGTCCTGCAGAAGGACGGATCGGGATCACAGAGAGCTTGGAAGAACCTCTGGGTCCAGGTGGCATTGACACCGGCAGGACCGCAAGCTATCCTACGCAGCCCGGAGCCAAAGAAGGCGTAGCTTGAGTGCTGACGGACCAAACCGGCGTAGAGCTCGGGCGTCATGTTGCCTCCGCATCCCCAGTTCTCGTTCCCGATTCCGAAGTACCTGACGTTGAACGGTTCCGGATGGCCGTTCTCGGCCCGTAGCCTTGTCAAAGAGGAGTCACCCTCGAAGTTGAGGTACTCCAGCCAGTCCCTCATCTCCCGCACCGTTCCGCTGCCCACGTTCCCGCAGATGTAGGGCTGAGCCCCTATCCGGTAGCAGAAGTCGAGGAACTCGTGGGCCCCGAACTGGTTGTCTTCGATCACTCCACCCCAGTGAGCGTTTACTCGCCTCGGCCTGCCTTCCCGTGGACCGATGCCATCCTGCCAATGGTAGTCGTCGGCGAAGGCACCGCCCGGCCAGCGAACGACGGGGGGCTGTACCTTGCGCAGGGCCTCGATGACATCCCTCCGAATCCCATTTACGTTGTCAATCGACGAATCGGCGCCGACCCAGATGCCTCCGTAGATGCACTCACCCAAGTGTTCGACGAAATGGCCGTATATGTTCGGGTTGATCTGGGAAACGCCCCGATCGGCGTCCACCATCACGACGTGTGCCATGGGATATCCCTAAGGCATTGAGGCCTTGAAGGCTTTATGTCTTCTACCGCGCCGGGCACGAGAGGTGTCCGGTGAATCCGACGGAGATGCTGTGAACAGTCACCCGATCCGAGCGCATATCTACTTGACTTCAGGCACCTCGGTTGACTTCGGTCCCCTTACCATCGCAACGGTTCCGGTTCTGGCCATCTCCCTGATGCCATGGGGCCTCAGGAGTTCCACCAGTGCTTCGACCTTCTGCTGATCGCCCGTGATCTCGAAGGTCAGAGTATTCGTGTTGACGTCGACGATCTTAGCCCTGAAGACCTCGGCATAGTTCATCAACAGAAGCTTGCTCTGCTCGTTCTGAGCGCCCACCTTCACAAGGCAAAGCTCCCTTACGACGCTGTTGTCCCTGTCCAGGTCTGAGACCTTGATGACGTCGACCTGCTTGTTCAGTTGCTTCTCTATCTGCTCCAGCACTCTCTCATCGCCTCTGGCGACTATGGTCATCCGGGAAACATCCTCTCTCTCGGTGACTCCGACGGCTATGGACTCTATGTTGAAGCCTCTGCGGCTGAACAGTCCTGCTATCCTGTGGAGGACCCCAGGCCTGTTCTCGACCAGGGCGGCGATTATGTGGGTTTTCTCCATGTCCATCAACACCTGTACGTGTAGGGTTCGGCCCCGCACCTTTCGGAGAGGATCATCTTGGATATCGACCCGCCCGCCCTAACCATCGGTAGGGCATGCTCGTCCTTGTCGATCTTTATGTCGACGACGGTCACAATGTCGCTGCCAAGGGCCTCCTTCAGCGCCGTCCCCACCTCGCCTGGCGAGTCCACCTTCACGCCCTTGGCCCCGTAGGCTTCGGCGACCTTGACGAAGTCCGGGACCTCCGGCATGCAGCCTCCCTTTCCAACCCCGGCATGATCCAAGAGCGTGGCCGAAGCCCTCTTGTTGTAGAAGAGCTGCTGCCATTGGTACACCATCCCCAAGGTGCGGTTGTCCATGACACAGATGACCACGGGTATGTTCTCGATG
Source organism: Hadarchaeota archaeon (SeqCode) (assembly GCA_964452145.1). Lineage (GTDB taxonomy): Archaea > CAYQAE01 > CAYQAE01 > CAYVLA01 > CAYVLA01 > CAYVLA01. Next base: position 26,417 of record CAYVLA010000005.1, on the reverse strand, counting down.
ATGCAGGTGGCCAGATCCTGGAGGACCATCTGGAAGCTGCCGTCTCCCGCGATGTCGAGGACCCTGCATTCCGGGCAGGCGACTTTGGCCCCGATGGAGGCCGGGAAACCGAAGCCCATCGTCCCCAGGCCTCCCGAGGATATCCAGCGCCTGGGATGGTCTATCTTGAGGAAGTGGGCGCTCCACATCTGGCATTGCCCCACCTCGGTCACCACGATTGTGTCCCGATCGATAAGGGCGTTTATCTCTTTCATGACCCTTTGCGGCTTTATGGGCTTCTCGTCGTAGGCGTAATCCGAGCAGCGGCCACACTCCCTGATGAACTCCTTGATCCTCTCGCCATAGGCCGTTTTCTTGCTCGGCTTCAGGGCCGCCAGCTCGGTGTTGAGCTTCTGCAGAACCTGCTTGGCATCGCCCACGATCGGGATGTGGGCCGACACGTTCTTGCCTATCTCGGCCGCGTCGATGTCTATGTGAACGATCCTAGCCCCGGCGCAGAAGGTGGAGGTGTCCCCGGTGACCCTGTCGGCAAACCTCATCCCGACCGAGAGGACCACATCGGCATCGCTGAGGATGTCATTGGCCACCTTCCTCCCGTGCATGCCGAACATCCCCAACGCAAGGGGATGGCTGTCCGGAAACGACCCCTTTCCCATCAGAGTAACGCCGACGGGTGCCATCAGCGACTCGGCCAGCCTGACAACCTCCCGGGTGGCACTGGCCGCGATGACTCCCCCGCCGGAGATTATCACGGGCCGCTCGGCCTTCAGCAGTTCCTCCGCTGCCCTCCTGATCTGTCTGGGATGGCCTTTGGGGCTTGATAGACGCTTAAGCATGCTGACCTCCGGCGGGTAGCTGAACTCGATTTTCTGTTGCTGAGCATCCTTGGGCAGATCGATGTGCACCGGTCCCTTCCTTCCGCTGTTGGCGATAAGGAACGCCTTCCTCACAACCTCCGGCACCTCCCGTCCCGATCTCACCATGACGTTGTACTTTGTTATCGGCATGAAGATCCCGATGGTGTCCGCCTCCTGGAAGGAGTCGTTGCCCACCAGCCTGGTCGGCACCTGTCCGGTCACCGCGATTACGGGCACCGAGTCGTAGAAGGCGTTGGCTATCCCGGTCGTCAGGTTGGTTGCCCCGGGCCCGGAGGTGGCGAAGCAGACACCGGTTTCCCCACTTGCCCGTGCATAGCCGTCTGCGGCGTGGGCCGCGACTTGCTCGTGCCTTACAAGTATGTGTCTGATGTTCGAATCGTAGAGTCTGTCATAGACGTCCAAGATTGCCCCGCCGGGGATCCCGAAGATGTGTCTGACCTTCTCAGCTTCCAAGGCCCTGACCAGGGCCTCCGCGCCGGATATGCTCTCAGGCACTAGTCGTTCCTCCTATGGTCTGGCTGCTCTTCCTTCTGACGAAGAGTCTGTTCACGGCCTCTATCATGGCCTCCACGCTGGCCATCACTATGTCGGTGCTAACCCCCCTAGCGGTCGTCAGATTGCCCAGGTCGTCCATGACCTTGACTGTGACCTCGGCCACGGCGTCGCTGCCACCAGTGATGGCCTCCAGGCGGTACTCCTTCAGCTCTATGCGGCCGAACTCCTTGATTACGTCCTTGATGGTTCGAATGGCTGCGTCGACCGGTCCGGTTCCAATGCTGGACCCTTCCACTCGCCTTCCGTCGACGACGAGGGCGAGCGAGGCAGTGGGGATCGTTCTGTCACCTGTCACAACGGTGAAGTTGCTCAGCTCCAGGGTGCGTTTGTCCTGGGAGACTTTGCCTATCACGGCCTCGGCGATGGCCGTGAGATCCGCATCGGTGATCCTCTTGCCCATGTCGCCGATCCTCTTAATTCGATGGGAGATCTCTCCCATCTGTTCCTCCGTTGCCTTTATCCCGATCTCACCGAGCTTGACTCCGATGGCATGCACCCCGGTATGCTTGCCGAGGACTATCCGCCTTGTGTTTCCAACAATCTCGGGAGTCAAGGGCTCGTATGTGGCCGCGGCGCCCAAGACGCCGTGCACGTGGATTCCCGATTCGTGCGCGAAGGCGTTCTCGCCAACGATGGCCTTGTTGGGCTGAACCGGTATCCCGGTCAGCCTGGACACAAGCTGAGAGGTAGGATAGATTCTTTGGGTCACTATGTTCGTCTTGACGTTGTAGAACGAGTGCAGGGACATGACGACCTCCTCCAAAGAGGCGTTCCCCGCCCTTTCTCCCAGGCCATTGATCGTCACATGCACCTGCGTCGCGCCCATCTCGACGGCGGCCAACGAGTTGGCCGCCGCCATGCCGAAGTCGTTGTGACAGTGAACCGAGATGGGGATCTTCACCACCTCGGCGATCCTACCCACGAGATATCCCATGGCCCGCGGTATAATCACACCGACCGTGTCGGGAACGTTGATCCTGTCGGCCCCTGCCTCCTGGGCGGACATCAGTACCGTCCGGAGATAATCCAGCTCGGTCCTAGTGGCATCCTCGGCAGAGAACTCCACGGCCACCCCGTGGTCCTTGGCGTACGTCACGCCGTCCACAGCCTTTTCAACCACCTGTTCCCGGGTCATCTTCAGCTTGTGTTGCAGGTGAATATCAGAGGTGGCGATGAAAGTGTGGATACAGCCCACACCCGTGTTCAAAGCCAAGTCGATGTCATGTCTGCTGGATCGGGCCAATGCACAGATCTCGGATCTCAGCCCCAGCCCCGCTATCTCGGCAATGGCTCGGGTCTCGCCCTCCGAAGTGGCCGGGAAGCCGGCTTCTATCGTGTTCACACCCAGATCGTTCAGGGCAGAAGCGATGCGGATCTTCTCATCCGCCGTTAGGGAGACTCCCGGCGTCTGCTCGCCATCCCTCAAGGTTGTGTCGAATATGGCTACTCGCTCAGGGAGGCCAGTCCTCTCCAGAGCACGGTTGTTATAGTCAGAGACGTAGAACCCCGTCCCTCCACATGCTCATCCATCCTCACAGCAGCCTGCTTTGACCCCGATGAACCGCCAAGGGTGGGCCCGTTGTGACACGTGGGTTGACCGAGCCTTACCTCGTCCTCGTGCCCCCTCAAGCGCCGCACGTCTTCCCTACCACTGCTCCGTTCCCGGCCTGGTGGGGTTCGGGGAGCAAACGCGGTTACCTCCTTCCTACAAAGGGGGCTCCGCATCCGCCGACCCTGAGGGACGGGGAGTCAACGTTCAGAACTCGGGCCCTGCGCATCACAGCCGGACCGCCCCAGGGCCCTCAGCCCCGCGTATAGACGATTTCGGGTCACAGGAGACGCCTAGCCTCCCGCCTAGCCCACCGGGTTGGCCGCAAGCTGCCTTCCTTTGATCGGCTCGACGTCGGACCTCCGCCGTCCCGCCGACGACACGTCCTCGAATTCCCCGCTATTAAGTCTTACTTGGCGGCTTGAGATGAGCGTGGGGGTTTCGCTCGGCGGCTAGTGGCTGGGGGTCGTGATCACGAGGGATGCTTCGTCCCTAAGTCTGCCGCGCTCGGCCACGGCATGAATGCGCGCCGGGGCTGGGGTAATCGCGGCGAACTTCAGCACCAACACTGCTTCTTCGTCGGGGATCTGAATGCGGGATGCGAGAGCCGTACGATTGGCCGGCAGACGGGAACCCTCCACGAGGAATGGGAAGCGATCGCTGCCGAAGAGCTGGACATCCAGAGGTTCGCCTGAATCCCCGCTGAAGGCTATCGTGGAGCCGAACGCGGCTCGGAGGTAGAGGAAGGCGGGCTCACCTTCGGCAACCGAGGAGTTCAGCATCTCCAAGGAGAAGTAGGCTCGTTGGAGTGCGTTCCTGCCCAAGACCGGCGTGATGTAGGCCTCTACGAAGGCGGCGGAAACCAGCATCACAATCACGAGTACGAAGAGGCGCCAAGTCCTCCATCCGGTGAGGAGTTCCCGGGCATGGTCGAAGAAGCCCTGAATGCTGCCCTCGTCCAGCCTGAGCTTGAGTTGCACCGCGCTGGCGTAGCCGATCGTGGCAGCAAAGACGACGGCCGGCAGCTCGATGATACCATGGGGCAATATGTAGGCGAAGTACACGGACATCTCCTTCCAGCTGAGTCCCTGAGAAACGGAGAAGATTCCCAGGATGAGGCCATTGACGAAAACGACGGCTAGGGGAAGAAGGAAGACGAGCACGGACGGCTCCTTGTAGGTGGGGTTGCCCTCGCCGACAAGCCTGTAGAAGGCGTTGGTCAAGCGACCGGTGCGCCGGAGGGATTCCTCTCCAGGATCCATGGTGTAGCGGATCAGGGCGACCCCTCCGAAGGCGGCTACGAATGAGACGATGATGTTGTTAACCAGTAGATAAAGGGCGGTCACCGCTTCCTCGGTGCCCATGATCCCGGATAGGGGTCCCTGGATGATCTCCAGTGGCTTGGTTATCCTGAAGTAAAGCGCTTGCTCAAGCACACGGAGGACCGGCCTAGCAGCGAACCGAAGGGTCAGCCCAAGCAGGAGCCCGATCAGGACCGCGATCAGGAATACTCTGGCGGGCCTCAGGTACCGTCTCAGGCTGAATCGGTTCACTGCGACACCACGGCAAGCGCACTAGGCGCCCAGAGAAGCAGCCTCGGCGGAGAGCCCCTTTCGTTCCAGCTCGGCTTTGAGGGTCTTCCTGAACGAGGAGGCGGCCTTCTCCATGCCGGGGAAAGGCTTCAGACCACCCGCCTTTGCCTCGACGAGGGACTTGTCCTTGGCGATCGCCTTGGCCATCCTCAGGATCTCAGAGGCAACGAAGAAGCGTCCCTTGGAGATGTCGTCGTCAACCTCCATCATGTAGAGCTCCACCGCTTTGTCAATGTCGCCGAGCTTCTGGTAACACTGTGCTGCGTTCCTGTACCCGTATGCGGGTTCGCTGGAGAACTCGGCATGCTTCAGGTAGGCCTCGGCCGCCGAACTCAAGCTGCCTGCACGGACATAAGCATCGCCCGCCCTAGCATATCCGTCGCTGTAGGCGACGTGTGCCCGGCTCGTCTCGGCCTCGGCGTGCTTGAGGAAGTACTCCGCCGCCTTCGCGAAGTCCTTCAGCCTCAGGTAGTTCTCGGCCACCTTGCCATAGTCCCTCGCCACCCGGATAAGATGCTTCTTCCTCTCGCTGATGGCGGTTGATCTGAGGTAGTCGTCGATGGCCTTCTGATAGTCGTGCGCCTTTTCGAAGGACTCCGCCGCCGCTGCGTACATGTCGCAGGCCAGGGTCGTGCGTCTGTCCCCCTCTGCCTCCGCCCCGGCATTGTGGTAGTTCTCGCCGGCCTTGGAGTAGTACTGCTCAGGAGACTCCTCCGCGCTATCTGCAACAACCTTGTAGCCGTCCCCTGCGACGGAGTAGTTGGGAACCCTCTCAGCAGCCTTGGCATAGTTGAGCGATTGCTCCAAGAACTGCTTCGTGTCCCCGAGCTGTCTGAATAGGGCAGCAGCTCTCCGATAACCATACATCGCATCGTCGGGCTTCAGTTCTTCGTGATCTCTTGCGAACTCGGCCCAGTTCGTCGCCGCCTCCTGCGGCGGGAGGCCGATCGTCTTCCTCTCAAACTGTTCCAACGTGGGTTTGCCAGAGAGCCTTGACTTGAAGCCGCCGAACAGTCCCATGATCAAACCTCCTCCCAGATCTCCTCCGAAAGGAAGGCGGGGAGATCCTTTGCGATCTTGGCGTCCTGGATGAGCTTGGCCACGGAGGCGGCTGCTTCCTTGTACGTCCTCCGGGTCTCCTTTATGACCTGGTCGGGCCCGAATACGTAGCCGAGGCTGTCAACGATCGCTTTGGTGAGGGCATTGAACCCGCCTTTCATAACCTCGATATCGGCGGAGATCTCCTTTGCCTCAATCCTGCCATCCTTCAACTGGACGGCCTCCAAGAACTTGTGCTCATTCCGAGCCCTCTCGAGGGCCGGCCTTGTGATCAGGTCCACAGCCCCTCCGCCCACAATCCCCGCGTAGTGTCGAAGGGGTCCGTTCAGGATCGTGGAGTAGAACCCAACGATCTCATCGGTAACTGACAAGTTGCGATCCTCCTTCTCTAGCTAGGTCCACCCGGGACGGCAGGACCGCCCGCAGCGAGAAGCAAACCTAGCCCTAACCTGGAGGTCAGCAACGTTTATCCCTCATAAATGTATTTTTGAACTGTCTCGTGGAGGCGATTAGAGTTTTCAACGCACAAGCCATGCACATCGAGAGGATGAAACGGTGGCACAACCGGACTGGGCGAGGCTCTATCGCGGGGCCGTGGACAGGTTCCTTGGAAGGATCTCCTCGTCCGGGGGTTTGGCTGTAGCCTTCAACACAAACATAGACGGGATCATCAATCTCACAACCCAACGACTTGAGGCGGTTCTGAGATCGGATGCCAAGGCCTCCGACGACGCCTTCTGTCGCAGAGCTAATCCCCCCGGCCGGATCGATGCCCCGGCGGATTTTCTGGCGGGTCTGATGCATTTCATGGAAAGGGGTGCCGGAGGCGAGTACATGATATATGACCAGTCCGCCTATGACTGGATCGTCTCAAGGCTTCCCATCGATGCCTTCCGCATGGGGGGAAACGCCGGGATCATGACAAATGCCTTGTCGATTCTCGGCGCAAGGTTCGTCATCCCCCACGCGGTACAGCTTCCGGAGAGGCAGGCCCGGCTCTTTCTGGACCGGAAAAACATCCTCCTGCCGGTGATCAGGAACGGAAAGGTCGAATTCGACCTACCGAGCACTGCCTCCAGGCCTGACAGGGAGCTGGTCCACCTGATCCTTGAGTTCAAGGAGGGGACGTCCTTCCACTGGGCAGGCAGACGCATCGTTGCCCCCAGAAACAACCGGTTCATCGCCAATGCGGACGACTACAACGGGAGGATCGTGGTTGATCCGGCGTTCGTTAGAGGGGTCAAGAAGCGCCTAGGCGGAATCGACAAGTGTATCCTAACCGGTCTGCATATGCTGAAGAGCTCCTACCCGGACGGGGCCACATACATTGACCGCCTTGAAGAGGTGCTGGGCCTGGTCCGCAGGTGGAGACGCGGCCAGCCCGAGATGAAGGTCCACTTCGAGATGGCAGATGTACAGGATACCGCCATTAGACGAGACATCCTCAGAATGGCCTGCGAGGTATCAGATAGCATCGGAATGAACGAGGATGAGCTGAGGGCCGCAATGGGGTCCCCCATCGAACCCTCGGATCCCGCGGGAATGGCGGGGGCCATGACGGATTTCGCCAGCTCATACGGCTTGGGCAAGGTCCTTGTGCATAGCAGGGATTTCGTTGTCTCCGCGGTCATGGGGGAATACGGCGTGGAACCGGAGGTCGTGAGCGATGCCCAGATGCTGGGCGTCCTCTGCTCCCAGAACCGAGCCTATACGGGCGATTTCGGGGATCCCGCCGCTCTGAGAGGACTGGTTGAATCGGATGCACTACAACCCAGTGCCATCGGGCTCGAATCCTACCATCGCTTCAGGTCTCTTGGCACCGAAAGGGGGCCGGGGATCTGGAACCTGGGCAGGGAGGGATGGATCGTACTAACCCCATGCCTTCTCTCAAAGACCACGCTCAACACCGTCGGGCTTGGTGACTGCCTCACTGCAGGCGTGGTCATCGGCGAGATCCAAGATAGGAAGGGGAGACCACGTATATCGCAATAGGCGGAATCGATGGTTCGGGCAAGACCACGCTGCAGCGGCTGCTCAAGACTCATCTGGCTCGCCGATGGGGCAGGGTATCAAGCTTCTCCGAACCATATCATGCATTCGTGAAGAGGCTTCTGGAGAGAAGCAGGGATCCCTGGACCGATGTGCTTCTGTTCGCCCTCGACCGTTGGCTACTGAAGCCCAAGATCGACCTGTGGCTCTCGCAGGGAAAGGCGCTTGTTTCCAGCCGGTCCATATTCTGCTCGCTGGCCTATCAGGGTGCGCAGGGCATATCCTGGGACGATATACTCCGGGCCAACAACTGGGGCTCTCTTCGGCTGCCCGACGTGATGCTCATACTCGATATCGATCCCGACATCGCTTACTCCAGATGCTCGCGTACCGAGAGGTTCGAGGAGCCTGGTTTTCTGGGCAAGGTCAGACAGCAGTACCTCATCATGGTCCAGAGAGCGCACCTATTCCCCACTCGCATCCACCTGATCGACGCAAGCGGGAGCGTTGAGGAGGTCTTCGCCCGGGTTCTTGCCGCGTTGGACCGGACGACCTGATGTAGCAATCCCCGAAACGTTAGGCAAACAGTCCGGTGCTACAAACGAGCTAATAATCCCTAACATGCAGGACAGGTTCCCATGGGAGCCGAGAGGCGAGGAGTCCAACCTAAGAAAGGATGCAGGATCACCATATCGGATATCAGAGACCGAGAGGATTCAAAAGTCCCCAGATCGGCTCTTAAGGCAGTCGTCGAACGCATAGCCCACTCCATGGAACAGCTGGGCCTGAAGGCCTCGATTGAGACCGTGGAGTAGCGAGCTATATCTGGAGCGGCCCCGCCTTCTCCAGCAGGAGAATGTATTCCTCCGGGATGTGCCCAGAGTCGGCGAGGCCCCTGAGATGTCGCAGCCGTCTGTTTCTGATCCCGTCAGGCAGGCCGCGCAAGGTGGGCTCGAAATATCCCTCCACGTCATAGACCGCCCCCTCCTTTAGACCCTTGATCGAGAACAGACCGAAGAATAGGGCGGAGAAGAGGGATAGACCCAAAATGATCCCGGTGCGACCGACCATCCCCGAGATGGCGAAACCCAGAACCCCCATCGCAATGACGTATGCCATCGAACCTCCCACTGACCACAGAAGTCTGCGTCTCAAGGTCTTCCTCCAGAGTTGATCCAGCCAATCAGCATGGCTTCCCGCCCAGCCCTCCTTGAGGACCAGCGAGACAGCGGGCTGAAGTGCCTTGATGCCGTGTCCGTGCTCAGAGGGGCCAACGGCCACAAGTCTGGCTCCCTCTCTCACTGGCTCGGTGATTCCACGGATCTCGCTCACCGAGGTCAGGAAGATCTTCTGGTATGACTCATCGATCAGCCAAACGTTGAACGCAGTCTCTCCGAGAAGCCTTCTCCTCTTTCGCATCCCGAAGATATAGCCCGTCACCTTGGACATGGGTGAAGGCTTGAGGCCGGACAGGTTTTGGACTTCGGCGGTCTCCACCAACAGCTTCCTTCTGAGCCTGTGAACGATCTCCTCGATGACCCTCCCGGGGAGCAGCCTCAGACCCCCCAAGACTACGATCACCGGGAGATTGGCATCTAGGACTGAGGATATCCCGAAGTAGACGAAAAGGAAGGTCAAAGGCACCGATGCAATGGTTGCGATCTGCATGTAGCGGAAGAAGGGGTGTGAACGGGGAAAGACTAGGCACTTCCCGGGATGTGGAGACGGGAGGAGGTAGACACCGGTGACCAAAGCTAAGAAGAGCATGGCGACGTACGCCAGAACTGAGCTGGGGATGAAGACGAGCAGGAAAGTTGTCCCGGCCAAGCCGGCGATTGAAAGAATGATTGCATAAGTTCTCTTCACGAGTCCACAGCCTAGTCTGCTGATAGGTTGAGCGGGTATTTAGGTTGTCCCGTTTCCCATTTCCCCTCGCCCACGATGGGGTTGCCCCTGCGAAATCCTTATCTCGACGCAATTCCCAGGGTTACCATGCGGGCTCCCGATCCCTTCGGAAACGCGCTTGTCGACCATGACAGAGGCGTCAGTCGGGGGAGATTGGTCATGGAGAGGGATGATGGCTTGGAGATCGAGGAGCCCATCTGGCCCTATCTGGCAGGTAGGGATGATTGGGCACCCGAGGAGCGGATGGCCCTAGGGGGGGCCCGCGGCAGAGTGTTGGACCTGGGATGCGGACCGGGACGGGTTCTCGTTCCGTTGCAGGACAGCGCTGAGTGCGTCGGGCTCGACAGGTCAGGGACCGTTCTTCGCCTTTGTAGGGAGAGGGGAGGGAAACGGCTGGTGATCGGGGACTCCGTGAGGCTGCCGTTCAAGACCGGCAGTTTTGACACTATGCTGCTGATGGGCAATGGTCTGGGGATGGCGGGGGGAACCCCTGAGACCGCAACGATGCTCATGGAAGCAGGGCGGGTCATGTCGAGGAAGGGCATCCTCATCGCCCACAGCGTTGACCCGTCGCACCCGGATTCAGGCCTTGATGATGAATACAGGCGGAGAAACGCAGGGGCCGGACGCCCCGAGGGGCATCTTAGGATTCGGGCAAGATACGGCGGTCTGGATGGTCCTTGGTTTCAATGGCTCCTCATGGGACCCTCCGAGGTGAAGAGGCTCTCGGCCTTGGCCGGTTTCAGGCTCAGGCAATCGATTGAGTGGGGCGCGTCCTACATATACCTTGCCTCCAAGGATCGGATCGGTGACGTCCCAGTCGCCTCCGTCATTCGCCTTTGCGGACCTGAAGCAGAATGCCTGCAATGAGGATAGATTAAAAACCCGACGCGCGAAGTAGTGATAAAGGGTGCTACAGCGGGGATCCTTGTGCAACCGGAGGGCGTCGACGATCCTTCGAGGAAGACAGGAAGAAAACACCGTGCAGAATCGCCCGCAAGAAAGGAGACGGAGGAGCTTTCTGGAAGGCTCGAGCAGCTCACAAAGCGCACCGAGGAGCTGGCGCTGGAGAACCAGGGACTTCAGAACGCTCTCTCCGAGCAGCGGAAGCTTGCCGAAGGCTATCTCGATAGGCTGATGAGGATGCAGGCAGAGTTCGACAACTACAGGAAGAGGGCCGACCGAGAACGAGCCGAGATAACTAGGACTGCCTCCGAGAACGTGGTGAAGCCGCTGGTGGACGTGTCCGAGAATCTGGAGCGAGCCATTGAGGCCAGCATACGATCGGGACCGGAGGCTTGGGACTCGTTGGTGGAAGGGGTGAGGCTGACCCTCGAACAGCTCAACGAGATCCTTCGCAAAGAGGGCCTCTCTCGCATCGAGGCCGTGGGGAAGCCGTTCGACACCAGATACCACGAAGCTGTATGCCGCGTTGAGAGCGATGAACACCCGGAGAACACGGTGGTTCAGGAGTACATGAAGGGATACCTGCTTAACTCCAAGGTCATAAGGCCCGCAAAGGTGGCCGTGTCGTGCGGCCACTGCGAGAAGAAATGAGAGGTGATCGTTTTGGCAAAAATAGTCGGCATTGATCTAGGCACCAGCAACTCCCAATGCGCTGTGGTCGAGGGGGGACGCCCCGTCATCGTGCCGAGCGCAGAGGGACCGACCTACGCGGGAAAGATGTTTCCCTCCGTTGTCTGCTTCATGGAGGATGGAACAACCCTGGTAGGTGAGCCGGCCCGCAGACAGGCCGCGCTGAAGCCCGATAGAACCGTCATGGGCATCAAGAGGAAGATGGGCACAGACTACAAGGTCCGGATAGACAACAAGGCTTATACCCCCCAAGAGATCTCGGCCTTGGTCCTGCGCAAGATCAAGGACGACGCATCGGCCTTCCTGGGCGAGGAGGTGAAGCAGGCGGTCGTAACCGTGCCCGCCTACTTCAACGACAACCAGAGACAGGCAACCAAGGACGCAGGCCAGATCGCGGGCCTGGAGGTCCTACGGATCATCAACGAGCCCACCGCGGCCGCGCTCGCCTACGGGCTAGACAGGGAGGGCAGCATGAAGATCGCCATCCTTGATCTGGGCGGGGGCACGTTCGATGTCACCATAATGGAGATCGGCGAAGGGGTTTTTGAGGTGATCTCCACCAGCGGGGACACCCAGCTGGGGGGCACCGATATGGATCAGAGGATAGTCGATTGGATGGTCCGGGAGTTCAAAACCAAGACGGGCATAGACCTGACCTCCGATCACGCCGCCATGCAGAGGGTCAGGGAGGCGGCCGAGAAGGCCAAGATAGAGCTATCCAGCACGGTGAGCAGCCAGATCAGCCTGCCCTTCATCGCTAGCGACTCCAAGGGGCCCAAGAACCTGGAGATGGTGCTAACGCGGGCCAAGCTGGAGGAACTCATTGACCCCATCCTAGACCAGCTGGCGAAGCCGATAAGGACCGCCCTATCCGATGCCAAATTGAGGCCGGAGGACGTGCACAAGATAATACTGGTTGGTGGGCCAACCAGGATGCCTTCGGTGAAGGAGAGGTTCAAATCCATCTTGGGCAAAGATGCGGAGAGAGGCATCGATCCCATGGAGTGCGTGGCGATGGGAGCCGCCATCCAGGGCGCGGTTCTAGCAGGGGAGATCAAGGACGTGTTGCTGCTGGATGTCACGCCTTTAACCCTCGGCATAGAGACTCTGGGCGGCGTGTTCACCAAGCTGATAGAGCGGAACACGACGATTCCGACCAGAAAGAGCCAGATATTCTCCACTGCATCCGACTTCCAGACCAGCGTGGAGATCCACGTTCTCCAAGGGGAGAGGGCAATGGCTGGGGACAACATCTCCCTGGGGAGATTCACCCTCGTCGGGATTCCCCCTGCACCCAGAGGGGTGCCCCAGATCGAGGTGACATTCGACATCGATGCCAACGGTATACTCAATGTGGGTGCCAAGGACCTAGCCACCGGGAAGGAGCAGAAGATGACGATAACCGCCTCTACCAAGCTGGGACAAACCGAGATAGACAGAATGATGAAGGAGGCGGAAAAGCATGCGGAGGAAGACAAGAAGAGGCGCGAAATGGCCGAGCTGAAAAACAAGGGCGACACGATGGTGTACGCGGCCGAGAAAACCATCAAGGATACGGGGGACAAGCTCACCTCTGACCAGAAAACTGCGATCGAGGCCGAGGCCAAGGCGCTTCGCGAAGCCATGGCGACGGAGGATTCAGCTAGGATAAACGAAGCCATCGAGAAGCTAACCAAGGTGATGTACGAGGCGACCACCAAGATCTATCAGCAGGCTGGTCCCAAGGAGCAGGCGGACGCAGGCAAGGACGAGGCGACGGGCCAGCAAAGGGAAGCTGGCAAGGACAGAGTCGTGGACGCCGACTACGAAGTCGTGGACGAGGATAAGAAGTAGACCGGCGACAGCGGTGGTACTTGTTGGCCCAGAAGCGGGACTACTACGAAGTTCTAGGACTTTCGCGAGAAGCCTCCACCGATGAGATCAAGAAGGCATACAGAAGGCTGGCCAAGAAGTACCACCCAGACCTGAACAAGGACAATCCCAAGGAAGCCGAGGAGAAGTTCAAGGAACTCTCGGAGGCATACGAGGTCCTCGTCGATCAGGACAAGAGGAGCAAGTACGACACCTATGGCTTCGCGGGGGTGCAGGACAACTTCAGCCCCGGTGGATTCGATTGGAGGGACTTCACCCACTTCGGCGATCTGAACGATATCTTCGGAGGAGGCGTATTCGGTGACTTCTTCGGAGGGGGATCCCTTTTCGATTTCTTCTTCGATCGCCGGGGCAGGGAGGGGCCGAGCAGGGGCTCCGATCTGCGCTATGATCTGGAGATCGATTTCCAGGAGGCTGCCTTCGGATCGAAGAAGGAGATCGAAGTCAACCGGGAGGAGAAGTGCCCCAGCTGTGGAGGAACTGGAGCGGAAGGAAGCACCGCCATGCGCACCTGTACCCAGTGTGGGGGCCGGGGGCAGGTGAGGGATGTCCAGACCAGGGGCTTCAGCCAGTTCGTTCGCATAGCCCCGTGCCCGAGATGCGGGGGTAGAGGCCGCATCGTGGAGAAGCAGTGCAGGACCTGCCGAGGCACGGGCGCGGTGAGGAGGGACAGGAGGATCTCGGTCAACATACCGGCTGGTGTTGACAACGGTTCCCGGCTCAGGCTTTCGGGGGAGGGGGAGCAGGGAGAGATGGGCGGACCTCCGGGTGACCTGTATGTTGTGATCCACGTCAGGCCCCACGACGTCTTCGAAAGGGACGGGGCCGAGATCTACCTGCAGGTCCCCGTCACCTACGCGACATTGGTGCTGGGCGGCGAGGTTGAAGTCCCAACGCTGAAGGGGAAAGCGAATATCAGGATTCCGCCGGGCACCGAGAGCGGAACGGTCTTCAGGCTCAGAGGAAAGGGACTGCCCGACCTGCAGAGGGGAGGCATGGGGGACCAAAACGTGAGGGTCCGGGTGGAGATCCCGAGAAAGATCTCTGGCCGGAAGAAGGAGCTCATCGAGGAACTCAAAGCCCTAGAAGAGAGCGGACGCTCGGCGGGCAGGAGAGGTTTCTTCGATAGATTCCCTCAGGGAGGATAGGTCAGCCGGCCTCAGCAGACAGCCTAGTCACGGAGACCTCTCTATACATGCGGCGCCTGATCATCAACGAGTAGACGACGAACCCGCATCCAAGCGCCGTCCCGCTCACGACCAGCCACTCGATGACGTAGATCCACAGCAAAGCCTGATCCTTGAGCCTGAGAGACCTCTGTTCCGCGGCAGACATGAGGACTAGGGATGTCTCGATCGCGTCCCGGCATAGGACGTAGTCTTGTCCAAGATAGAGGTCCTTTGCTTCCGATCGGAGCCTGCTAATCCGATCAAGATCGGCTTCCAAGCTGGTTCCGGAGGCACCGAAGGTCTCCACAAAAGCCACGACTGATAGGACCAGCTGGGTTCTGATCTGCAAATCGCGCAACCCCTTCCTAATCGAGTTGATCAGGAAGGGATCCTCGTAAACCTCCTCCGCCGCAAGCCAGTAGAACTGGTTGGCGAAGAAATCTGGGTAGAAATCCCACTGTTGCGCGGCCTGGCCATCCATCCAGTCCAAACCGCCAACCGTGCTGGCTGTCCGGCCAGAGCCGTATTTCCGGATTATGATGGCGTCCAGATCCGTGCCCCGCCACCACGCAATAGTCTGGGATCCGGGCCTGGGCAGTTCCAGCCCGTAAACACCGGAACCGAACAGCAGATATCGTTCCACCCCCGGCAGATCGACCATCGGGTTCCCCTTCTGGACTCGGACCCCGCCAGGGGGTCGCCCGGCCTCCCCCAGCCAGCCGTGGCAGGGCAGCAGGAGATCGGGCAGATCGGCCGGGAACGCCTGATAGACTGGGCTCTCTCTCCAGTGCTCCATCGGGTAGGCGCTCCCGCCGATTCCATAGTTGAGCTCGTACTTGCCAAGCCCAACTCCTTCCTCGCGCACCGCCTGCTCAAACCACCTGAGGTGCTCGAACTCAAGGAAGACGGCCGGAAAGTCGGAGAGGATGACGATGTCGTATCTGGCGAGGAAGTCTTCGTACCTCCGCGGAATGTATATCCTGACGAATTTCTTGAGGGCCGTTGGTCCACCGAAGGTGAAGGTACCCTCCCCCATGTTGGCCGGCAGGGGGTTGTACTCGATCTTGGGATCGCCGCTGATCACCAGGGGAAGGACTGTCTCGGGATAGTAGGATTCGCCGATGCAGAGAATCCGGATCACCCCTGTCGGCCCGGTCTTCGCATAAACCGAAATCGATAGAAGAACGGTGAGGGACGCAGCCAGCATCAGGGGCAGGCGAGTCATTCCGACCTTCCCATCTGGCCTAGCGGTCTTCACTCAAATCTCTATCGATCTTGCCATCGTCATCCCTCCGCCCGCGCGCCCGCTTGAGCCCACCCGCCTGCAGCCTGCAGCAGCCTGCAGCATAAGAGATTAATGCGCAAGTCCCATCCTAGGATTGATGCAAGGCAATAGGGTCATTGCCTGCTTCCTGATCCTACTACTTTCGCCCATCGCGGTAGCCCGCACGGACCCGGAGACGGGGATCGTGCGCATGCTGCACATCGGCAAGGCGTGGCTGTACCCGGCATCCCCCGGTCCGACCTTTGTCAGGGACCCCAGGATAGCCTGGATGCCGGTGCCCGCTCACGCTTGGTCAATGGGGGAGGATGCCAGGAGAAACCTGAGGATCTACATGCCCAGAAGCCGCCAGGAGCTTCTCGACAAGTACGACATAGTCGTTGAGGACGGCATGTCCGCCACCGACATGCCGGCCCAGTTCATGAGGTGGCTGATAGAGGAGATGAACAGCTCTGGCATCGGCTTCCTGATGGCCGATGATTCTTCTTCATTCGCCACGAGCGGCAGCCACCCATCCTGGTACCTTACGCCGATCGGCGAGATCCTGCCCGTCGACGACAGGGCCGGGATCTACGGGCCGCCCGAGCAGTTCCATTGCGTGCCGATGATCCCCGGTCACCCGCTGACCCGGGACCTGCCCTGGGAAGAGGTCTGGATCTCGTCCAGCAACAAGCCCTGGCCCAAGGAAGGGGCAACCGTCATCGCCGAGATGAGCCCAAACGTCAAGGCAAACATCGATAAGCCCTACATGTGCTACTGGATGTGGGGCAAGGGCGTCTCATTTGCCTACGTTCACAAGTGGCACATCGACGAGGGAACGTTCTACAGATGGGCCTACCACGAGGACGTGCTTTGCCATCTGGCCTACTTCACCGCACAGGCACCGATCCCGGAGGACGTGCTCCTCGAGCATCGGATCAGGGCCAAGTTCAACGAGGTCTACCAGAAGAAGCTATACCTTCTCTCCTTCATCGAGTTTGCCGACAAGTTCGGGGCCAACCTGAGGAAGGTCGAGATGGAGCTCCAGGGACTCACCGATCTGAATCAGGAGGCCAAGCGCAGCTTCATACAGGCCGATATGGAAGCATCGGGTGCGAGGCTGGATCTTCTGTCCATAGCATATGATGATCTGATCGGCAGCTCCTTCGATCTGTGGAACAGGGCCCTGTTCTGGGTCTTTGTTACGGAGTGGCTGGTGGTCACGGGGACCTCCATGGTGGCAGGATACATCGTGTGGACCCTCATGGTCAAGCGCAGGCTCTACCGGGAGGTGCAACAGACACGCATGGCCCCCGCGGAGGATCAGTAGGCCTGTTCGGGCCAGCCAACGAACCTGTAGTAGGTCTTCTCGACCTTCCCGTCGAGCACGACCCTTGTGATCAGCATGCCCGGCCCGGCTAGGTGCCTTGTCGTGAAGAGGACTCTCACGGTCTCCTTGGCTCCAACATCCTCAAAACGTATCGTCCCGAAGGGTGGCGCCTGGGCGACATCCACATATTGCACGGCGCGGGGCACGGTCACGACTCGGTTTTCGAACAGATAAGATTCGTCCCCCGTTCCGTAGGAGATTTCCCCGATTGATCGGGAACGGTCAAGATAGAAGTCCCGGACACCCTCATAGAAGGAGATGTTGCCTTCGTGGAAGAGGGCAGCAAAGACCAGATGGCATCCGTAGGCCGCGGGGGCGGCGTCGGAGGGGAGATGCCTGAGAAAACTGTGCAGGTCCAAGACGCCCAGATCGTATCTGGACCTGTGGAACCTATCCTCGTAGACTGCCTCGTCCTGGAAGTACTCATGGCCGGGGCGAGTGGGAAAGGATTCCATTAGTGCCAACATGGACTTCACCTTTGGCGCGCTCATGAGAGCATCTTCGGACGGCCGGTTGATCCCGGATGATTCGAAAACCGTCATGAGGGCTTCGTGTGTACTCCGGTCGACCCTCACAAGGTAGTAGAACCGGAACTCAAGTGCTTTGGCCGGTTTCCTGGTCAGAAGCTCGATGGAATATGTCTGGACTTTCTCAAGGCCCCCTCCGAAGGCTTCTTGGCGGATCAGCGTCAAGGCCTCGTCAGGCTTCAGCCCCATGAAGAGAAAAGTGAAGATCGTCGATGCCACTAGACAAATCAGCAGGATGCCAGCCAGCCCTCGGTCCACTGGGATGCCCCGTAAGCCTACAGCTGAGAGTCGAGAAAAATATTCGCCTGATCTTTCTCGCTGAGAAGGTTCCGGTGGAAACGTCATAGTGTGCCCCCGTAAGTCCTGCCAGACTGCCCGTAGGTTGACCGCCGCCGGGTCCACCTATCATGACCGCGTCTCTCGCCCTTGCGTCCCTGCATCGGCACCCACCATCCAGAACGCCGGGTGGCCGTGGTCGTGAAGCATGCGCATCGATGCGGCCGCCTGAACCTGGTGATGCGACTGCAGGGCGCTACCTCCGCAGGCATTCGTGTAAACCCTGCCACCCCGAATCGATCTTGTTTCCATGGTCGACCGACGACGCTGTCTCTGGTACGGGGACATGCCGCGCCAAAGGCAAACAGAGATCGGGACATGGCTGACCCAGCCCGACATACGAAAAGCAGGAGGACCGATGCTACCAGAAGAGCGATGGGTTCGTCGATCTGGGCCCGCGCCTGCTCGATTAGGTCCAGAGCCAGGCGACAGAGATTCTTGGAGGTGTGGAAGTTACCCCTTTCCAGCTCGGTTCTTGCCCCATCAAGATATATTCGCACTCTCCCGAGATTGAGTCCTTCCTTGACACCCCGAGCATATTCGATCTCTCCCAGAGCTAGCACCGCCATGCCTTCCTTCCGTCTCACTTCCGCGGTGGTGTTCCCGACCAAGTCTTCCAACCCACGGTAGTCACCCGCATCCAGCAACTCCCCCGCCAAACCCAGAAGCTCAACGTAGGCCGAGACATCCACCCCCACGGTGGCTGCATCTTGAACCGCTGCAGCAAGCCCGGCGAGTCTTGCCTCAGCCCAGGGATGTCCTATGATCCGCCAATTCCTCCCGTTGTTATCGTCCACGATGCTTGGATTGACTGGGCGATCAGAGAATCTGAGATCGATTGTTTGTATATCCTGGCTTGAGGGCAACAGGCATAACCAGAGTTCGTCGCTGAACCTCTGCATACTCGTTTCGAATGTTCGGCTGAGTGCCAATGTCGGGGGTTCAGCAAGCAGTACATGTGGCCTTTGCCAGCCGTCGACCCCCCAGGTGACGACGCAACTTGCAGAGAAGTCCCCAATCAGCCCCTCCGAGGCATTGTAGTACACTACCGTCGGCCTTCCGGCCTTTATGCCCGCCGCAATGTAGGCAGGACCTTCCTTGACGACCTCAGTGACAGGCAGGACGATGCTTCTGCGATTGTTGTGCTTTCTCAGCTCCTCCAACTCGTCTCCGGGGTCGATGAGGACGGAGAACACCCAATCACCAGCCCTGGCCATCCAAGGTGTCTCTATCGTGGCCACGGCGCCGGGTGATAGGTTCTGGACTATCGCCGTATGACTAAATTCCCCGCCCCCAACGGAGACATTAACCTGGAAAGGCCCCGAGGAATCGCTGCCGATGTTTCCGACCGAGACGAGGAGCATGACGGGCTCGTTGACCCGGGGGGGAGCAGGGCGGCAGGTCATGTCGACAATGTGAAGATCGGCTCTGGGCTCCGATGCGATGATCTGGTGGGAGACTGCATTATTGTCTTCCCGAAGGCCTTCGTCGACCCAATCCAAGAAGTCGACCACGACGGTCATGTTCCTCGATCCTGCAACTTCGGGGATCCATTCAACCTTGACAATCGTATGCTCGCAGGGTTGAATCCTGGGAAGCGGGATCTGCCATCCAACCTCTCCGTCGATGAGGATTGCGGTCACGGATTCCGGAGCCTGTGCGCCCCCCTCGTTGCTGATGACGACCGAGATCTCTGAGGCCTTGCCGGGCATGGGGTACTCGGGTTCCGTGGATAGCAAGGCGACCTTTAGGTCGGGGAGTATGTCCTTATGAATCTCGAACCGATCAAACACGGTTCCGTCGGGGAGTCTGGCCTCACAATGCAACGACCCACCCTTCACGGTCACAACTAGGTAGTGATGCTCGCTTACGGCGATCTCGGTCCAAGGAGCGAGCACAGCCCCGAGGTTGTGGAGCCCTGCGCCTCCTCCCCCGGTTACCAGGTGCACGATTCCCTCCGTCGTCTCTGTTATGGCTCCCAGCCGAATCGGCTTGGTCCTCTCGTAGATGTGGTTGTGGCCGCAGAAAACGACGTCCACGCCATTCCTGATCAGCGTCTCCTCCCATGCATGTCTAACGCCGAGATCAGACCCGTGGTATCCCGAGCTGTACATCGGCCTGTGGAAGTAGACGAACTTCCATGTCGAGTTGCATCTGGCCAGCTCCTCTTGGAGCCAGATCAACTGCTCCCCCTCCGGAATCGTTTCCGTGTTCAGGGCGAAGAAGCGCGCGTTGCCATATTCGAAGGAGTACCATTGCTCGTTGCCGGGGAGGGCGAACTGATCGAAGTACAGCGGCGAGTTCTCCTCATGGTTGCCGAGCACCGGCATCACCACCTTGCTTGAGAGGAGTTCGTTGAGAGACTCGAACCAAAGGTCCCATTGTGCCTGCACTCTCCCATCGCTCACCAGATCCCCCGTGTGCAGCGCGAACTCAGCTCCCGAATTCAGAATCGAAAGCCCCACGGATCTCCTGACATCGTAGTTGCTTCGGTCATCGCCGTAAGCAGCGAAAGAGTATCTTCTGTCATCAGCAGGACCCGTCACGAAGCTGGATCCATGGCTCCAGGTGAGGCCATCACCACACCTGTACCAATATCGAGTGGATGGGAGAAGACCCGTCAGCCGCACATGATGGATCTCTCCCGGTGCCCCCGTCGCGCCGTGCCCGTAGGAATCGCTGAGCCCGTACTCAACGATGCTTGCTTGTACCGAGTCGGTTCGCCAAGTCACGGTCAGGGATGAGTATGGCTCGCTCTCCCAAGATAGGTGAACGCCGTAAGGAGGAGATGACGCATGCACGAACGGAAGGATGATCGCAAGCAGCATCCCCATGGCCGCCGATAGGTGGACCTTGCAGAAGATCTGCTCGGATGAGACACGCTTTACCGGGTTGGTGAAACGCCGAGAAACATACAGAGGCAACCACATCCTAGAGACGGGAAATCAGTGATGGCACAAAAATGATGCCTTCCCGTTGTCGGCGCATAAGCGTGCCAAGAACCATGTGCGAGGAGCGAGAGGAGATCATCTGTGCATGCTGGTCGGGTCCGGATCTGCAACTTTGACAGAGGCCGAGCGCAGAGACGGCGCTTTGACGCAGAACGGGGCGGGCATGGCTTGTACGTTCGTGTTGTTTGCTGTTTGCCAAAGCTTTATTACGCCAGAAGAAGTCCGTCAGAAAGCGAAGGATGGTCAGACCCTGCCTGGCGGAGTGGTCGAGGCACTGCGCAGGACAAGCCTCCTGAACACGGAGAGGGCCGGGAGGAAGGCATATTTCCGCGGACGCGAGTTCGAAGAAACCGTGGCTAGATGGGCAAAGCGGCGTTTCAGGACGGATGACGTCAGGATTAGGGAAAGGGTCAGCCCAAGAGCTGAGGATTTGCGTCCGTACGAGATCGACGTTCATGTTCACGCGCGGGTACCGGGGAGCCTATTCTCCAGGGGCCATATCTGGCTGGAGTGCAAGCACCTCAACCGAAAGATCCGCAGAGAAGATGTCGTGGACCTCGTCGCCAGGAATCAGAGAAGCCGCGGAGGCTTCTTTCATAGCTTTCCAGCTTTCGATTACCTAGGCATAGTATCCACATCAGACTTCGACCCTGACGCAATCGAGGTCGGCAACGCAGAAGGCGTTGCCTGCATCCGGTACGACCATGGGAGATACGAACTGGTCAACAAGGTCTGCTGGCCTTGGAAGGTATACTGGCCTTGGCAGTAGGGTCGTGTGGGCATGAACGGGATATCTGATCATCGGCCAGCGGGCGTGAGGATCCGCATCTGACGCCGCGGCCTTTGCAGCGAGCGGTCTAGTGTTCATCACACCCAATGTTCCGTGGAGGAAAGAGGTCTGCGGAGTATTTGCCCGATCAGGCGACCAACGGCGCTATGCACGCGAGGAAACGTTGGGATTGAGAAAGTCTTTAACGATGCTTCGAAGGGGTATGCCCATGCGAGCATTATGTCCGACTCGAGTCGGTCGGTGGAAGAAATGCATTTCAAGGTCAAAGGCCCGGAGGGCCGGATGCGAGGGTTGACGGATGGCAGACAACGGAATTCGAGTATCCAGCGATCTGGAGTGGGACAAGCAGGTCGATCACCTACTCTCTGAGCGTCTACTGCCGGAACCGGATCCGGAGGACCCGGCCCGCTGCGAGCTTCACCGCTACGTCCTGGCCAGGATCAGACGATTCACATGCCCTGACGATTCCGAGGCCTGGCTGGCCGAGGCGTCCCAGCTGAGGAGGAGGTTTCTGGAGAGAGTGTATCTGAAGGGCCACCCGGAGACTCTCTTGAAACTCAAACCCGAGGTCAGGTGGAAGGGCGTCATCGAGACCTGTCATGGATACCGGATTCGCAAGCTCCTCTACGAAGGCTACCCGGGAATGTGGATCCCTGCCCTCCTCTATGAGCCGACGTTTTCAGAGGGGAAGATCCCGGGGGTGCTCAACCCGAACGGCCATCACGCTGGGGGCAAGGCAATGGACTACAAACAGGCCAGATGCATCAATCTTGCCAAGCGGGGAATGCTGGCCCTGAGCACCGAGTTCATCGGGATGGGCGAACTCACGATGAACGTCCCCCACAACCGCATATCGTACATGGACCTCTGCGGCAAGGCCGGAGTCGCCATCTTCTACATGGCTATGAAGCGGGCCTTGGATGTCCTTCTCTCGCATCCCAACTGCGACCCTGAGAGGGTGGCCATGACGGGGCTCTCCGGAGGAGGCTGGCAGACTGCGGTTCTGAGTGCCTTGGACGAGAGAATACGGGTCGTGGTGCCCGTGGCTGGGCACTCCCCCGTCTGGCAGCGCCCGTCGTGCAGGTCCGACATAGGCGATCTTGAGCAGACGCCAACGGACCTCTGCACCGTGGCCGATTTCGACACCCTGACAGCGCTCTTCGCCCCAAGGCCCAGCCTCCTAATCTACAATCGCAACGACGATTGCTGTTTCAAATCCGACCGTACCCGGGTGAGCATCTACGAACCGGTACGTCCCCTCTATTCTCTCCTGGGAGTGCCTGACAATATTCAGTTCTATGACAACACTAATCCTGGGACGCACAACTATGAGTCGGACAACCGCAGCCAGCTGTACCGCTTCCTGAACGAGCACTTCCGCATGGATACCCCCTGGAACGATCTGCCTTACCGTGATGAGCTCCTCAGCGAGTCCCAGCTTGAGGTGGGCATCCCAGAGGACAATGCAACAATACCCTCCCTTGCCGAGCGGGCATCAAGGGAGCTCCCGCGTCTGAAGGTGCCCGGGGATGCGGCTGAACTGCCTGGCTGGATCGAGAAGGCAAGGAAGACTCTTGCCGACATCATCCATCTGCATGCATTCAATGTCAGGTACGAGTCCGCAGGGGACGATGGAGTTGGTCGCCAGCACCGGCTGTACATGGATGACATCTGGACGGTTGCCGTGACCGAGATCGCGCCCCGCCAAGAGGCGGGGAAGATCACAAGCGATGATGCTTTGAGCATCGTCCTCTCCGATGGCGGTCGCCCGTCTACGGCCGGCATTGTGAAGGCCGAGGCCAGAAGAGGTAGGGCAGCTATGGCGGCCGATGTCTTCGGCACAGGGGAGCGCAGGTATCCGAGCCAGTACCAAATGGTCCTGGCCGCAACGGGAGAGCGTCCGTTGGGAATCCTAGCGGGGCAGATCTTGGCCATCGAGGAGTGGGCGGCATCATTGAGATCGGCATCAAGGGTGAGGCTTCATGCCATGGGGCTGGTTACTTCGTTTGCCTGCCTGTGTGCGGCCGCTCTTCGACCCGATCGCCTGTCGCATCTGTACCTGGATGGTCTGCATGATTCCCTCAAGCGCCTCATCCAGCTACCGGTTGAGTACGACAGCGCCGTTCCCCTGTTATGCTTCGGGCTTCTGGAGGAGCTGGATGTGCCCCAGCTGTTGGCGATGACGGAGAATGTCCCAGTGGAGCGGCCTGGCCGGGGACCAATCAAGCCCATCGCCCTTTCGCCTCACAGCCGCGATCAATGATGCAGCAATGAGCAGGCCATGGGGGGGTACGAGGCGCCCATGGCCATGCCTAACCAGAGCGCTGAACCCGTCTCGTCCGAGAAAGCGTGATGGCACCTCTCCGGAGTGCGAGCCGGAGGATGGACGAATCCGGCTCTGAGATGATACATAAATCCAGCCCGAGAGCCAAGCCTGACAACGGCATGATGGCACACCACTTTCGGATCGGATGGGCAAGGCGAGACATAACCCCGCCAATCGGCATCCCGCTGAGTGGCTACGGGTTCTTCCAAGACCGAAGGGCGGTCGCAGTCGGAGACCCTCTGTATGCCCGAGCCGTTGCGCTTGGGAACGATGAGCCTGCGCTGATTCTAGCCTTGGATCTTCTTGGCCTTGATTCGGTCATGGTAGGGCGGTTGAGAAGAGAAATCGGGGCCCGTACGGGACTTGGGAAAGACTGCATCATGCTTACCTGTACTCACACCCACTCCGGCCCCAGCGTCATACCGTTGAGGGGCGATCCACGCAGGAGAGGAGGATACCTCAGAAAACTTGTGGAGGAGGCCGCAAGGGCGGGCGAGGAGGCCACGGAAGCGACTCGTAGGGTAGACAGGTCTTTGCGTTTTCGTGTACGATTCGCAGGATTCTCATACAACCGGGCTTTCGCAGACGGACCGGTGAGTCGCCGCGTGCACGGCATAGCTTTCAGGGCGGATACGAGGACTGTAGCCCTGGCCAACTACGCGTGCCATCCGGTCACAATGGGCGGCAACAAGGAGATCTCGGCGGACTACCCCGGGAGCTTCAACGAGCTCATGGCCCGGGCCGGGGTTTCATCCGTTTTCCTGACCGGGCCCTGCGGCGACCTGGATCCGATCGCGAGCGAGGCAGGCCCAAGACGGGGAACGAGGCAATGCACGGACCGCTACGCAGGCATGCTCTCCAGGGCTGCTCTGAGGGGCATATCGATAGGCAAGTCCTTCAAGGCAGATGGAGTCAGCGCGACGTGCATAAGCTTCAGGGCGGGATACGCGATCCCGACAAGGGAGAGCGTCAGCGACGCTTTGGAGAAAGCCAGGCAGGTCGTGGAGGACCCCAAGAACAAGGCACGCTTCCAGATCGACTGGGCGGAGGAGACTCTCAGGATGTTGGAATCTCACCGCCACGCACGATCCGCGACTCTCTGCATCCAGGCATTCACGATCGGCGAGGCCGTGGTGCTCGCCCTTCCGGGAGAGGTCTTTTTCGAGTTCGGCGAGGCGATAAGGAGCCATTTCCCGGGCCTGGAGATACTGATCGCGACAAACGCGAACTCGGTGATAGGGTACATCCCTTCGAAGAGGGACTTTGAGGCAGGTGGCTACGCCTCGGATGCCTCCTGCAAGTTCTACCGCAGATTCCCCTTTGAGCCCGATGTGGGCGACAAGGTCGTGGATCGGTCGGTTCAGCTCCTGCGATCTCTGGTCTGAGCAGGCCGCCGCGACCGATGGCACACGACGGCGGTCTAGAGATATCCGGCCATTGAGAGTACCGGCAGACTTCCAGTCCCGGGGCGCATGTCCACAGGCCCCGCGGTCCCGACCAGTCTTACCATACCAGAGACCAATGCCCAGAGACTAGGATCTCCGACCAGCGAGTGGTTGCATGCATCATGCATCATGCATCGGAAGATATCCCGTCTGACATAAATTCGTTAACTATTTATATGAGAGTTCTTCTCTTGTTGTTTTATGGTGGATGCATCGCCTGAAGAGTTGTTGGAAGGGGCGTATAGACGAGAGGGCGACCCGCAGGTCAAAGAGAGGCTTCTATTGGTTCTAAGGGTCAGGGGTGACGGAGTTACCGCTGCCCAGGCTGCGAGAGAGGTTCATAGGACGAGAGCGTGGGCCTCGAAATGGTTGAGAAGGTTTGAAAGGTACGGACTGGACGGTCTTAAGGATGCCCCGAGGAGCGGCAGGCCTCCTAAGATAGATTCGCTCGTGCAGATAAGAATAAGGACAGAGCTGGCGGAGAAAAGCCAGAGCTGGAGGGTTAAGGAGGTGTGGGAGTTCATCGAAAGGGAGTCCGGCGCAGCCTTGAGCGTCAGACAGGTCTACAGGCTCCTACACAGATGGGGCTATAGAACAGTTGTCCCCAAGAAGAGGTTTGTGAAGGCAGCCTCGAAGGAGGAGAAGGCGGCTTTTAAAAAAGGGCATCGAGGATCCTCAAGCAGCTGCCAGAGGACTTTACCGTAGTGTCTGTTGACGAATCCATTTTCGTACACGATGCCATACTGAGGAGGGTCTGGGCTTTGGAAGGTGTGAGGCCTATCTGCCTTGTTACAGGTTCACATCAGCGGACGTGCGTCTTTGGTGCCTTAAGCTTTGATAGGAGGCAGATTTTCCGGCAGTACGATGTCTTCAACGAGGACACCTTCCTCGACTTCTTGAAGAAGGTTCACAGGAAGTTTGGGAGGTGCTACCTCTTCCTGGATAAAGCCCGACAGCACTACAAGTCGAAGAAAGTTCTTGAGTACCAGTGGAAGAACAGGCTGACCTTGAGGGTAAGGTGGTTCCCAACAGCATCTCCTGAATTCAACGTCGTAGAGGAGTGCTGGAGACAAGTAGAGAAAGATCTGCTGGCATCAAGGTATTGTCCGTCGTTTCCAGATCTCAAGAAAGCCATAGCCACATACTTTCGAACCAAGAGGTTCAATCTAGATATGCAAAGGTTTCTTCTCAGGGAGACGAGTTAACGAATTTATGTCAGACGGGATA
>CAYVLA010000004.1:0-103979 GCA_964452145.1 Hadarchaeota archaeon (SeqCode) | reverse complement strand
ACATCTCCAAGCCCTTCTGCATTCAAGCACTCGGCGCCACCGCCAAGCTTTCTCCCATCCGACAGACATTCGGCATCCGACTTGAATATCTTGTCGATGGGATCTGCCGCTGACGGGATCGGAAGCTGTGATCGCGGACATGATTGTGGCTGCACCTTGGGCCCGGAGCGATCAGACCACTGGATTGCAGCAGATTGGCAACTGTAATAAGGTTGGGTAGCAAGGTTTCCGAATGGCTGACAGGCGAGAAGTGATGGTTTGGCTCAGATAAGGGTAGCGAGTCCTGGCGATGTTGATCGGCTTGTGGATCTGTGGCAGGAACTGGCCACCACCCATGAGAGGCTGGATCCAAGATTCAAGCTCGTGGGGAATGCCCGGGCGATATGGAGGGAACACATCCTCTCCGTC
This sequence comes from Hadarchaeota archaeon (SeqCode), assembly GCA_964452145.1. GTDB lineage: Archaea > CAYQAE01 > CAYQAE01 > CAYVLA01 > CAYVLA01 > CAYVLA01. Next base: position 103,571 of record CAYVLA010000004.1, on the reverse strand, counting down.
ATGGGCAACCAGGAGTGCAGAGTCCTGGTTGGAGTTGAGGATGGGGTTGTCGTAGGTTACATCAATGGCTCGGTAAGGAGCGGGGCACCGATCTTTCTCAACCGCATCTACGGGAACATAGACGATCTCTATGTTGCGGAGTCCTGCCGAAGGCTTGGGATAGGGACCCAGCTGGTTGAGAGCCTCCTGGGATGGTTCGGTTCAAAGGGGATCACCACCTACCAGACCTCGTACTCGGTGAGGAATCCGGAGGCAGAGGCTTTCTGGCAGAGCATGGGATTCAAGGAAGCCATGAGGAAAGTAACCAGATCCGGGCGATGAGTCACCAAGCCGGGCGACTGAGAGAGTTATGAGGATTCATCGCGAAGGATTGATGTGGAGTATCAGGCGGTCAAGATCGATCCAGACAGAGTTGTGGAAGTCCACCAGGTAATCACAAAGTGCAGCTCGCACCTCCAAAGCAACTTGCGCCTCGGCCAGTACTGGATCCCGCCCTATCCAATGGAAATGATGCGGAGAGATGCCCAGGAGAAGGATGTCTACGCGGTCAGCTCGTCCGGCCGAACCGTGGCTACCTTCACCCTGGACACCAAGCCGCCGAGCTACTTCGACAGGAAGAAGTGCATGGCGATGTGGCAAGACCCAGGGGCCAAAGCGATGTACGTGTTCCGACTGGCGGTGCTACCAGAGCTGCAAGGCAAAGGCATCGGGTCGTGGTGTATGAGGAGGATCGAGGGAATCGCGACGGAAGCTCGGTGTGTTGCCGTACGTCTTGATGCCTTCCACGAGTACAAGGACCTCCTGCGCTTCTATGAGAAGTTGGGCTACGAAAGGAAAGGTACCATCTGGTGGCATGATCTCGGCGCGGTTTGTTTCGAGAAAGTCCTCTAGAACTCTGTAATGGAGGTATCCGCTATACAGCTCAACTGGCCACTCCAACCAACCAAGGAGTCGTCCGCTATTCTGGACTTGGTGAGCTGACCAATTTAGAGCATTGCGATCCCCGGATCAGTGGCGTCCGCGACGTTGTGTGGCTAGGGTCCCTTGTAGGGGCTTAGCTATGTCTTTCTTGCTCTCTGTCTTTCGCAGTCCTCGTAGACCTCGACAAGCATCTCCCAGGGCCATTTGGGTAGGATGCCGATGGCCCCTGCCAGGAAAAGGAGCCAGAAGAGACCTCCTATCGCGAAGGCCGTGAACAAGCCTCTGAGAGGGTTGGCGACGTGAGCTGTCTGAGAAGATCACCCACCGATACACAGATCCCCGCAATCACCCTATCAGTTCTTCCCCGTGAAATAGAATACCACAGTCCCTGCCTCATAGGCCCACGGGGGTCTTTTTGCACTCATGTCCACGACTTGGGCTTGGGTGGAGGATGGTTGTCTACGTTCCTTGACCCGAGGATTCGTGGTTCTCCTGTTATTTGGGTCGCGTAGGGTGGGGTATTCGTGTATCCCTTTTTCTGGCGGCTTCACCCAGCCAGATTGAGATAGGCAGAAAAGCCCGTGGTGGGTTGGAGTAACCAATTGGGCTCCGAGAGGCCCAGACAGGTTGTCGGCGATCCACCTAGCCTCCGATTCCCTGCTTAACCTATCGATGCTGGACTATCTCCACAGGATGTCCGGCGTCCTTTCCGACTTCCAGTACCCGCCAAAAGCAGCCAAGTGAACGGGCCTCTCTGAGGATTCTACTCAGAATCTCAATGAGGCCCCTAGCTCTGGAACGGGATACGTCGTCGACCCGCACACGCGGCTTCTCTCGCCTGGCGCAACGACTTTCCCTTGGCAGTGTTCCCGGAAGCATAAACGGTGCCATGTGGAATTGGCGAATCGCTGCGCCATCTGCTGGAAGGATGAACGCAGCGATCCTGGGGCCCCTTCCCATCCCTGCATCTGCTCGCGTTGCTCGGTTGCGCGTTCCCGACTGGCGGGATTGGGGCCTGCCAAGGGGCTCCGGAAGGACGAGATACATATACCCCGTCCTCTTGGGGAAGCCCATGCTCAAGTGCGTACAGGTCGGGGTCGGTGGCTTTGGCAACCGCTGGCTGGATGCGATCGGGTCCACGGAATCGGTTCGGCACGAAGCCCTGGTCGACATCAACGATGATGCTTTGAAACGAGCCCTTGAAAAGACCGGTCTGGGAAGGGACAGGGCTTACAGAAGCTATGAGGAGGCATTCGCGAAGGTGGATGCGGACTTCGCCTTGATCGTGGTCCCTCCCTTCATCCACGAGGACGTTGCCGAGGCGGCTTTCGAACAAGGTCTTCATGTACTGACGGAGAAGCCGATGGCTCATGGGATGGAGGCGGCGAAAAGAATGGTCAACAGGGCCAGGGAAAAGGGGCTTACGCTGATGGTGAGCCAGAACTACAGGTTTCGCCGGTGGATCCGGTCGGCTCGGAGATTCTTGGAGTCGGGAGAACTAGGCCGGGTCAGCCATGCCTGCGTGTCGTTCAGACTTAACCCCGACTGGGGGCCGTTCAGAAAGAAGATGGATGATGTCTTGCTGATAGAGATGAGCATACATCACTTCGACATGATGCGCTACCTGCTCGGAAAGGATGCCACCGCCATATTCGCACGGACGTGGAACCCGGAGTGGAGCTGGTTCAAAGGCGATTGTGCTGCTGCGATCAACATCGACATGGAGGGAACACCCGTTCTGTACGAGGGCAGCTCTGTGGCCTTCGGTGGCCATACTGGCTGGAATGGGGAGTGGAGGATAGAGTGCGAGAGGGGCTCCCTTGATTACGATGGGAGGGGCCTGCTTACCTCAAGCCATTTCCAGAACGGGCGTAGATCCATCGAACTGTTGGATATGCCGGTGGAGGATCAGGAGTACTCCCTTCGAGAGTTTGGGGCAAGCATCGTGGAGTGTAGGGACCCCGAGACAAGCGGTCTGGACAACCTCAAGAGCCTGGCAATGGTTTTCGCGGCTCTGAAATCGAAGTCGACGGGAGGATGTGTGGCCCTGGCCGATCTTCTCGACTAGAGAGAAGATGTGGCGTCTCCCGTTGCGGTGCCCCACAACATCTGGTCTCGAAAATCTACCACGGGTCAACGCCGTACCGATTTGCTCTTTGTCCCCCACGTCTCGATGTCCGACGACCTGCCAACTTTCTGGCTTCCGCGAGCATCGGCTGCATACGCTCCCTGTGAGGACGGGCCCAGGCCCACGGAACCCTTGTAAGAGTTATCAGGCCCGGAGCCCCCTGTTTCCCGTGCCTCACAGTCGCTACATCGGTCTTGGGGTGATCGGTTGTTTCCTCTCCCCGGCGGTCGCCCTTTCCATGATAGCCTTGGCCATATCCAGAGCCGACTGGTTCAGCTGGACGGGGAATGCGTTGAGCGATCTTGGGATGGGCGAGACGGCCACGGTCTTCAACTCGGGTCTCATCGTGGGAGGAGCGCTCGCTGCGGCCGGCGCTCTTGGGTTGTTCGCCGTCCTATCGGGCGACCTGGTGGGACGCGTAGGAGCCGGACTGTTCTTTCTCTCCTCCGTGTTCCTCGTCATGATCGGGATCTTCACCGAAGGTGCGGGCAGGATACACTACTGGGTTTCCGTGGCTTTCTTCGCGTCCCTCCCGATCTCGATGCTAGTCATCGCGGCGGCAATGATCCTTAGCGGTCAGCCTGCTGCACGGGCGCATGGTGCCCTCACGATCGTGCTGGCCGTGGTCGCCGCGGCAGGATGGGCGTTGCCCCACGATGGAGTCGCGATACCCGAGATCATCTCCTCGGTAGTCAGCTCCGCTTGGCTGATCTCCATGGGGCTGAGGATGCTGGGTTCGGCGATCGGAGCCAGGCCTCATGCAGAGAAATCCTCGCCCTGAAAATGCCTGGTCTCGCCACCAGGGACAAGTCGCAGGTTGCCCACGATGACGGTGTCCACATCCTCTTTTGCAGGTGTGAGAATCCTCACAAGATCATCCTTCGGCTCGACCGACTCGATGATGCCCAGGTCGACGTATCTTGGGCCCTTGTGGAGTCCGACTATGGTCCGCTCCATCCGGACGAGATCCGTAGCTTCGAGATGCTCGGACTCCATGATGGACATGGTGTCTTTGGGTCGATCCCTCCACCTTCTGGCCCTGTATCCCTCGAAGGAAGTGGACGCGATGTTGTAGGGGACTACCCTGGACTGCTCAAGGCATGCCAGGTACTGGCTGAGCCGGAAAGCTCGCCTGGCCTCTAAGTTCTTCCTGGCGGTGACGAGGCCCGGCACCCGGACGATCCTGTGTCCGGTTCTCTCGAGGTAGTCAAGATCCTGGTCACGCTCCAAGACCACCACCATGTCTGGCCCCACGGCGTCAACGGTCTTGGCGGTAAGATGTTGGCCGAGAGGTCCCGTTGCAAGCCCACATGTATCAACCACAACGGGACCCCCTGGGTCGGATGCCCTCCGGGAGAGAATACCGGTGCCCTGAATCACCTCCTCGAGGCAGTATGCAGGCGAGGTATCGCCCGCAAAGTACGCATCCAACAGCTTGAAACCCGTCAGCCTCAGCAGGGGCCTAGTCGCTGCACCCAGCCCGATCGTCGTGGGAGGTCCTATGCTTGACTGGCCTATGTCCCCGTCAACGACGAAGACTTGGGCGTGAGCTGCAAGCAAAGCGTTGGCGATGAGTGTGACGAAGGTTGACTTCCCCGTATCGGATTCGCCGGTGACCATGATCGTTTTGGCATCTGCTTGGCGGATTCGATCGATAACGGGGGCCCACTCGGACGGGTAGGCCTGGCCGGTTGACTCAATTCTGCCGATCCCGGTCGAACGAACCTCGGAACTCTGCAGAGGAGTGAGGTCGAAGGCTTCCCAGGCCTTGACGATCAGGGGAGGAGTACGCGGGGAGAACTCGATTCCCCTGGACGATATCCGCCCGGTGGCGACCTCGATCCTCAAGGGGCCGCGGGCGATGAATGCTTCCCCCTTGGCAAGAATCACACGGGTCGGCAGAGCGGGGGTTCTCTTAACTCTCGCGCTCAAAGCCCTCCGGGCAGTCATCGGATTCCTCCAAGGAATCAGGGGATCGGAAAATCATATTAGCAGGAAACCCGGTTTCTTGGCTGTGGTTCGATGGCGGAACTGCGACTTGGCATAAACACCTGCTTTGCGGTGAAGAGATGGCCCGAGGCCAGGGAATGGGCTGAGATAGTTGGATGCAAGCTCGACCTTGATCTTGCCCAATTCTCCTTCGATCTCGTGGATCCCAGGGTGCGGCCCTCGGTACGTCTGAGGAAAAGCGTCGAGGCGAAAGAGGCGGCCAAGGAGTGTGGCGTGGAGATCCATAGCACCTTCACCGGCCTAGGGGCATACTCGTTCAACCTGTTGATGCATCCCGATGTCGGCATGAGAAGCGATGCCCTTGACTGGTACGAACAGGCAGTCAGCATGACCAGCGAGATGGGAGCCGGTGGTACCGGGGGGCATGTGGCCTCCATGAGCTACAACGACTATGGAAACAAGGCAAGGCGGACATACCTCATCGACTCGCTGATAGAGAGTCTCCAGCACCTGTCGCGGATGGCTCGTGACATGGGGCAGAGATTCCTGCTGTGGGAACCCATGCCGGTGCCGCGGGAGCCGCCCTGCAACATCGCCGATGCCAAATCCCTGTACAGGAGGGTGAACAAGGGTGCTGGAGTGCCCATTTTCTTCTGCATGGACACGGGCCATCAGTGCGCCTACTCCGAGTGCGGCGTGGATGTGGACACCTTCCAGTGGGTCAAAGAGATCGGACCCATGTCACCCGCGATGCACGTTCAGCAGACGGACGGGAAGATGGACAGGCACTGGCCTTTCACGCCCGAGTTCAACCAGAAGGGCCTCATCAGGGGGGATAGGCTGGTTGAGGCGATCGAAGCCTCGGGGGCGGGTGAGGTGGCTCTGCTTCTAGAGATCATACATCCCTTCGAAGAGAGGGAGGACAAGGTCCTGGAGGATCTGGAGAGGACGGCTGCCTATTGGAAGGAGTTCGTCTAGATCCAGTATTCATCCCGTACCCCACGAAGATACACGACTCTCGGCTGTCGCGGTCGGCGCCCGACGCGCCCTCTCAGGGGGAGGGCTAGGAGCACGCCTGCCGCGAAGCCTCCGACGTGGGCGAAGTATGCAACGCCAGACGGTGCGTATGCGGTTATCGATAGCAGGCCGGACATGATCTGCATCAGGAACCAGAACACCAGAAGGGCCGCGGCCGGGATGGTGACCCAGGTGATGAAGAAGGCGAAGATCAGCGTATCTATCTTGGCGCGAGGATAGAAGGCGAGATAGGCTCCAAGAACCCCTGCAATGGCTCCGCTTGCTCCTATGGTGGGAACTGTTGGGTGGGTGGCTGCGACGATGTGGAGGAAGCTGGCCGACAATCCACAGAGGAGATAGAAGGCTAAGAACCCGATATGCCCGAAGACGTCCTCCACGTTGTTGCCAAAGATGAAAAGGTACAGCATGTTGCCGAAGATGTGCATGAAGCCACCGTGCAGAAACATGCTTGTTAGTAGGGTGATCGTGTCTCTGCCGGCCAGGATGCGTTCGGGGACCATGGCCCAGTCGCCTATGAAGGCATCAAGTTGTCCGAGATAGTCTAGGTAGAGCTCGAACAGGAAGAGGGCCACGCTCACCGTCAAGAGCGAGTAGGTGACGTAGGGGAATCTCTCCCCCGGATTCCGGTCCCTGATGGGGAGCATTGCGCAGCGTCATGTTACTAGAGGTTCATAACGATTTCCAGTGTGGCAGTGTGGGCATGGAATCTTAGCCAAGGCAACAGTTATAGGTCGCTTCCTTTGGGGCTGGCTCTATGACCGGGCACCGCGTGGTGCTCCACTGCAGGGACTGCAAGTACTGGTACGGAGCGGAGGATGACGGGGCGGGGCCCTGCTCGCTGAAGCATATGCGGGGTCTGAAGAAGTACATGACCTGGGGATCTCACGTGTGTGATGAGAAGGCGGCCCTGGATGAGAAGGCGGAACTGGAGAGATATGGGTCCTCACCGAAATGAACCGACTGTCGTTGTGGGTCGCGTACGCAGGATGGGGGCCGAAGACGTCCCGGCGGCCCTAGCCCTCTCCAGGGCCGAAAGCTGGGGCTTCGACCGTTCGGACTTCAGGAGGATACTGGAGCTTTGGCCGGGGGGATCGTTCGTCTGGGAACGGGATGAACGAGTCATCGGAATGGTCACCACGTCGGCGTATCAGAGGACGGGTTGGATCGGCAACGTTCTGGTCGAGCAGCCCGTCAGGGGCCAAGGCATAGGTTCGGCCCTTGTGCGCCGAGCGGTTGAGCATCTCGAGCACAAAGGGCTCTCAACCTTGCTGCTCTATGCCTACTCGGGGCTGGAGGATTTCTACCGCGGATTCGGCTTCAGGCCAATGGAATCCTATATCTCGTACAGAGGCCGCATATCGGCCGGGAGGAGAAAGCCCACAGCCGAGCCCATGGTGGCAAGGGACCTGAAAGACGTCTGCACCATCGACAGGCATTGCTTCGGTGATGACCGATCGCGGCTTATTGGAAGGATCTTTAAGGAGTTTGCGGAGATGGCCCTAGTCGCACGCTCCCAGGGCGACGTAGTGGGGTACTTGCTGGCAACCGTCTCGGATGTGGTCTGCAACATCGGTCCGGGGATTTCCATGGGATCCCAGGCTACGCAGCAGCTGCTGGAATCCGCGGCGGTTCTGCTCGACGGGAGGGATTGCTTCCTCGCCTCCCCGGCCACTCTTGGGTCGTCAGGCATCGTGGGCTTGGGACTGCGGCCCGGCTTCAAGGTGACCAGGATGTCGAAAGGCCCCAGAATCAGGGATGACCGGGACGCCGTTCTGGCCGTGGGGGGTCTGGAGAAGGGGTAGGTAGGTCCCTGCCTCGGAGGAAGATCGCTTGGGGTCATCTGAACTGCTGCTGTACAACACCCTCAGCGGAAGGGAGGAGCCCTTTCGGGCGATGAGGGACGGCGAGGTCAGGATGTACGTATGCGGCCCCACCGTGTACGACTCCTGCCACCTTGGGCATGCCCGTTCCTACGTCGTCTTCGATGTCCTGGCGCGGTATCTGAACCATATGGGCTACCGTGTTCGACTCGTCGTGAACTTCACCGATGTTGAGCAGAAGATCACCGAACACGCGGAGGCGGCCCGCCAGGATCCGTTGGAGTTTGCCGAGGAGAGGATCGCCGAGTTCTTCAAGGAAATGGATCTCCTTGGAGTCCGCAGGGCCGAGCAGTATCCCAGGGTCTCCCAGTACGTCCCGCAGATGATCGAGATAGTCGGGCGGCTGATTGAAGCGGGATATGCCTACGAACTCGGAGGCAGGATATACTTCGACACCGAGAAGGCGGGAGGATACGGATCGCTCCTCCACTTTCGTCCGGAGGAGGCGATCCTCAAGGAGAAGGTCGACGAGGAGGCCGGGCCCCGGAAGAGGAACCCGCTTGACTTTGAACTCTGGGACTCAACGGTCAAGAAGCCCCCGCTGTGGGATTCACCGTGGGGCAAGGGCAGGATCGGATGGCACGTCGAGTGCTATGTGATGTCGCGCATCCTGGGTCTTCCTCTGGACATCAAGGGAGGAGGAGCCGATCTGGTCTTTCCCCACCATGAGAGCACGAAACTCATTGCCAACGCCCTGGGAGAGGAACTGTCCAGGTTCTACATCCATAACGCCTTCCTGACCTTCAAGGAGAGGAAGATGTCCAAGTCGACGGGGATCTATGTCACAATTCAGGATGCCCTGCGGAAGTGCGATCCGGAGAGCATTCGCTTCTTTCTCCTCGGGACGCATTACCGGCAGAGCATGGCCTACTCCCAGGCGGCGATCCTGGAGGCCGAAAGGGACGTCAAGGCGGTTAAGGCCTTCGTGGGCCGGCTAAGACAGGGCGTAGAGCTTCCGCATGGCCCGGACGACCGTGATCTTCTCCGTCTGGTGGACCGGCTCAGGTCCCAGTTCCACGCCAGCATTAGGAACGATCTGGACACGCCGGCTGCCTCACGGGCTGTGATGGGTTTCGTACGGGCCGCGGACGGGATGAATGTGGGTTCCAAGGCATCGGCCGCTGCTCTGGCGACGATGGCCGAGATCGGCGCCGTCCTCGGGATTGATCTTGGTTCGGCCCCGTCTGGCCAGGGACATCCCGTCCGTCCGATCACGGCCCACTAACGCTCCCTGGACAGGCTCGATTCGACACTCCGAAGAGGCGGGCAGCGTTGTCGTGAAGTATGCTTATCTTGTCTTCCTCCGAGATCTCCGAGTCGAGGACCTGGCCGATCGCGAAGGCGGGGCTGATCAGCGTCAGGTCGCTTCCGAAGAGCACCCTCGCCGAGCCCACGGCACCGATCACATCCCTTATTCGGTCGATGTGTAGGAGGCTACCGCATATCTCCAGGTGGAGGTTTGGCTGACGCAGAGCCGCTCTGGCCGCCGCCTGCCAGCCCTCCTCTGCGGTTCCTCCCATGTGCCCCATGATGATGGCGCATCCCGGCGCGCTTGCCGCTAGATCGCACACATGATCCACCTCTGCCGGTCCCCATGTGTGGACAAGGACCACCTTGCCCTCGGGCAGCCCTGCGACGAGCTCCTTGGTCGCCTCCGTGTTGGCACTCCGGCCACTGTAGGACGGATGGAGCTTGACGCCAACGAATCTGGGGTGCCCCAGATACCTCTCCATCTCCCTTGCGGACTCCTCGGGCTGGGCCGGGTTGAGGTAGACATAGGCCAGGAATCGGTCGTCCTCGGCCAGAATGCGGCACATCTCCCTGTTGCCCGACTCCATATCGTAGAGGATGGCTCTTGAGGACGATAGGGCAATCTTCTCGATCCCGAACCTATCGCAGAGTTCGGAGATATCCTTCGCGCTTTCGCAGTTGGAAGGGAAGAACCATCTCCCGTAGTGGGCATGGACGTCGATCAGCATCATATCGCCAGTATCCGCAGCAAGTTCTCCCTGAGGATCCTCCTCTTCACCTCGGGCTGCAATCTCGACCTCTGCACCGCGAGCAGGGGCCCCGAGAAGTACGTGAAGGGGTAGTTCGATCCGAACACAAGCCTGTCAGGTCCCAGCTCATCCGAGACCAGTTCCACACCGTCGGGGGTGTTGAGCATATCGGTGGTCAGATAGAGGTCGTCGTATTCCCCCATGAGCACGAGGGCCTCGGATAGTGTTGAGTAGTTGACCGAGGTCAGTATCACGACTAGGTCGTGGGCCTTCGCTGCCTCCACGATCTCCGTGCTCTTGCCCGGCCCTTGGGCAGGAGCGATGATGGGCAGGCCAGCGGAGAATGCCTCCCTCAGGATCCTGTCGAAAGGGGCATATCTGATCGGCCAGCCCTGGATGTCGGGGAACACACGCAGGGCCTTGAACTGACCAAGCCCAGGCTCCTTGATCCGTTGGCCGTGGAAGCGCCTGGGATCCAGCGTCGCGGCGGGGATGATGAAAGGGTTCTGTTCTGCGGCCCCGAGGGTCTCCCTGTTACCTTCCTCGTAGTCATAGTAGATGCCTTGCAGGGACAGTGCAAGGGCCCTTTCGACCCCGTGGGCGGAGAGCTCAGCGACCAGATCCGTGGGAGCGAGAGTTAAGCCCTTCTTCGGCCGGGACCCGAAGAAGGCATTGCTGTCGATGATGCCGTGATCCGGTCTATCGGCCTGCGTAGTACTCAGCCACCTTTGTTATGCCGAGGGCAATATCCTCCACATCCCTGGTGCTGAAGCATTCTCGCAAGGGCAACGTGATGACGGTGCGAAGGATCTCCTCGGTCTTGGGGCACATGCCCTGCTTGTACTCAATTTGCGTGCCGTGAATCGGGCAATCGAACGGGCAGTGCGAGGTTCCGTAGGTTCTCTTCTCCCTCAGTACGGGGAACATGTAGAGGGGCTGCTTGATGTAGCCTTGGGATGCCGGGATTCCCTCTGCGCCCACGGCTTTGGCAAATTCCTCAGGCGTCACGCCGAGCCTCTCCTCGTCTATGGTTATCGGATATAGCCAGAAGGAGTGCTTGCATCCCTCGGGGATGTGCGGAGGCATGACGCCGGGTGCATTCGCAAGGAGTTCGGACAGCCGTTGGCCGAGAGCCCTTCTCTTCTCGACTATGTCCCTTACTTTCCTAAGTTGGGCCAGTGCCACGGCACCTTGGAGTTCAGTCATCCTGTAGTTCATCGCCAGAAAGAGATATCCGCGTTCCCCCCACCCCGCTTCCCTCGGCCAAGCCTTATCGGCGAAGAGGCGAGCTCGGGAGGCCAGGCGGTCGTCATCGGTTATGGTGATGCCACCGTCTCCCGAGGTGATCTGCTTGGACTGCTGCAGGCTGAAACAGCCGAAGTCACCGACCGTGCCGGCCAGCCTGCCGTCACGTTCGGCCATATGGGCCTGGCAGGCATCCTCGATCAGATACAGCCCGTGCGCCCTGCATGTCTCCCTGACCTGTTCCATGTCCCCCATCAGGCCGAAGAGATGGATGGCCAGTACTGCCTTGGTTTTTGCGGTGATCCTGCTTTCCAGATCGGCGATGTCGATGGAGCATGTTTTGGGGTCCAAGTCGGCGAAGATGGGGATGCAGTTCTGGTACAGTATCGGGATGATGCTGCCGATGTCGGATATGGCGGTCGTGATGATCTCCGATCCCGGGTCAGGGTTTATGGCCCCTATAGCAACATGGATGGATGAGGTCCCCGAGGTGGAGGCTATCCCGTGCTTCACGCCGTATGTCCTGGCGAACTGCCCTTCGAACTCCTGAACCTTGGACCCACCGACGCGATTCAGGCGCTGGGAGAAGATGACATCGACCAGTTCCTTGAGCTCCTCCTTGCCCAGGTCCCTGACATCCGGGAAGGGGCTGCTTCTTGCCTTTGGTCCTCCTTTAATGGCGAGTTCCGACAAACGGCATCCTCCGATCGCATCGACAAAGTCGATCTAATTAGTATTATCATTGGTCAGCCAAGGCAGGACAAGCCAATCTCTGGAACAGAGCCGCCGGGACACAGATTTATTCAGCATAGCCTAAGAATCTTGAGATAAAATGGGGTCTGCGATGAATTATATTTATATTGGACAGCTCAATATGGAATACATCCACTCGGCTGTGGTGAAATGGCTGCTGAAGACGATGTCGCCCCCGTATTCGAGGGCGGCCTCATGTCACCTCTTGACAAGGACTACATAGACGCCCTACTCAAACTTGGCTACAAGGACGATGCGAAGTCCAAGCTGGACGCGTTCTACTCCTCCAGGAAGAGGGAGCCCGACACCCTGTTCACACCCCAGGAGCGAGAAGCTTTCGAGGCCTTGTTGAAGAAGAAGCAGATCGAGGACGCTGAGCGGGCCCTTGAGCTGGCATACCGGAAGAGGAAGGACGTGGATGAAAGAGGTCTGTCCCGCATAGACCGTGACTACGTGGAGATGCTTCAGAGGATGGGCGAAAAGGAAGCAGCCAACCAGTTCGTGGCAAGAGCATCCAAGAAGGACCACCAACCTGTAGGCAGACCCCTTCTGGAGGGCATAGACAGGGAGTACGTCGATGCTCTGTCACGGCTGGGGAAACGGGACAAAGCCAGGAAGATCGTCGACGCGATCTACGAGAACCGGAAGAACCTCGAGCAGCAGCAGATGATGGACCTGCTGGAGAAGGCCAGCAAGCGGTAGCACCATTTTTCAGCGATTGCTCAGGCTACTGCAGGGTAGCTCAGGTTGGCGGTCCCGGTCTTCATCGTCCTGTTTTTGGGGCTGGCGGCATCCTTCTACGTGGCTTGGTGCCTTGGCGCCAATGATGCGGCAAACCCCACCGAATGCGCCGTGGGATCAGGGGTCTTGACCCTGAAGCGGGCGCTTCTGCTTTTCTGCATATTCTCGGCACTTGGTGCGCTCACCCAGGGGTTCATGGTGATCAAGACCATCGGCGCAGGAATCGTACCCAAAGTCAACGTCGCGGGGTCCTTGACCGTGGTGCTTTCTGCGTGTTTGTGGATCACATTTTGCACTTGGAGGGGCCTCCCTGTATCTACGACGCACTCCATCATCGGGAGCGTGCTCGGTTACGGCTTGGTGCAATACGGAGTTAAGGGGGTCAACGCCCGCGTCCTAGGGGGGATAGCCCTCGCATGGGTTGCCTCGCCGATAGCCGCAGCCGTGCTTGCGGCGCTGATCTACAAGGTGATGATCGGGACCATCCCGAAGATGAGGCGCGGCCAGCAGGTCACCCTAGGGATTGTGTTGTTCTCGCTCTGCTTCTCGGCCTTTGCTTTCGGCGCGAACGATGTCGGGAACGCTACTGGAGTCTTCTACTCCGTCGCGAAAGAAGTGGGAAAGATACCGGAAAGCGCAACGCTTCTGGGGCTGGCGGTTCTGGGGAGCGCGGGAATAGCTGTGGGGGCTTTCACGTGGGGGTACAAGGTCATCGACACTGTGGGTTTCAGGGTCACCAGGCTCGACCCCATGATGGGGGGCGCGGCGGAGCTGAGCAACGCTGTATCGGTATATTTATTCACCACGGTGCCGTACCTACTTTTCGGCTGGGGAATGCCAATATCGACCACCTTGGCCAGCGTTGGATCCATCATCGGGGTCGGGATGGCCAAGAACATGAAGACCATATCCCGGGGAATGGTTGCCCGGATAGTCGGCGCGTGGTTGTTCACGGTTCCATGTTCGGCTAGCTTGAGCGCCGCGGTCTACTGGCTGGCCAACGCTCTGGGAATATAGGTGATTGTATGAGGAGATCGGGAAGTCTTGGGGTCTGGCTTGGCAAGCAGAGGGAAAAGGAGATCCTGAAGCTCTGCTCGAACCACATCGACAGGATCATAGAGACCGTTGTCAAGATGAGGGAGGGCGTCCGGGCCTACGACGCAAAGGACGTCGAAGGTGCCAGAGCCCTAGCTAAGGCCGCGTCGCAGGCGGAGAAGGATGCAGATGCGATAAAGAGGTCCATCCTTGACGAGCTGGTCAGGGAGATCTTCCATCCCATGGACCGGGATGAGATCCTCCGACTCGTTCTGGAGTCCGATGGAATCGCAAGCAATGCGAAGGCGGCCATAGGCAAGCTTGTGATGATACCTAGGGAGATCGTGGAGGGATCCCTTTGTGCCCAGCTCGATCAGTTGGGCGGGAAGCTGGTGGAATGCGCCCAGATGATGGGGCAATGCTTCGCGGCCCTGGTCAAGGGTTCGGATGACGTCTTCCAGAGATGCCATCAGGTCGAGAGCTTGGAAGAGCAGATCGACGATTTCCGCTCCGGGTTGATACGGAATCACTTCCTCCCCTGGTGCGAGGGGTCGAACCGGGTCGGGTACTGCATAATCCTGAAGGAGGCGATGGACAATATGGAGAAGGTTGCGGACCTGGCGGAGGACGTGGCGGATGTGGTACGGGGCATTGCCATAACCTCGCGTTAGCCCTTGGCTCATGTGGGGGGCTGGCGCCCGGTGGACGGGGGCACAACCCTAGCGGCGTGGACTGAGTACTTGTGCCCCATGGACGTTATGGAGAACTTCTTGTACCAGCCGAAGGGTACCACGTCGATGTCCGGCTCCCCGAGCGCCTCGAGCAGGAGCTTCTCCATGCCAGCGGCAACATCCGACGAGCTCTTCTCGTCCCGGGCTATGAGGAATGCAAAGGGGAAGAGCACGATCCGCTTCCTCCCGATCTTGGAGAGGTAGCCCCTGATCTCCGAGGCCGCAAGCAGGGCCACTCCCGGTGGGTCCTTCTCGTCGCCCAGCTCGGTCGAGTAGAGGACCAGGACGGCTTCGCCGTATTCCTTCTGCCTCTCGGATTCTGGTATCTCCACCGCAATGGGCGTCTTGATCCTCGCCTCGTATTCGAAGCTTTCGACGTGGATCATCATCAACCGCATCCACATACCTCACTTTCGCCATTCCAGTCCGATTGCGTCTGCGGGGCAGACATCGCGGCACTTCAGGCACGCTATGCACTCGGAGTCCCACCTGAGACCCGATTGCCCCTCGACGTCGATTATCCCCATGGTGCAGCTTCCTTCGCATCTCAGACACCTGATGCACCTTCGCTCGTTCAGCTTGATTCCGACGAGCTTCCTGGCCGAGGGCAGGGACAGGACCGCGCCCAGCGGGCAGACATACCTGCACCACGCCCTCCTCCCGGTCAGGGCCGTGAGCAGGATCGCCGCTGTGAATGCCGCGATCCCAAGCAGCAGCCCCCGCCGCTGGCCATGGATGGGGGACAGGGCCCTCGCGACCACCGACAGGGGGTTGAGCCATTCCAGGATGGTCCAACCCGCAACCGCTGCCATGATCAGACCGCCCAGCAGGAGGGCGTACTTGATGTACCTGAGGCCCTCCGGAATCGAGAGCCTCCCCCCCAGCGAGCTGAACAGGGCCCTGTCGCTGCCCGCCAGGGCAACTTCCTCGTATCCTGCGTTGCGGAGAAGCGAGACGGTCGCTCCATCCCTGGGCATTGCCACGATCGCCGCATGACCTCGTCCTCTGGCGAAGTCCTCAAAGAGCCTCAGGATCTTGAGTTCGTAGTCCCTTCCCCTGTACTCGCTCCTGAGCCAGATCTCGCGGAGCTCTAGGTAGCCCTTCCTGTCATCAGGGAGCATTGCCAGCACCTCCCGTCTGCCATCCTCTGAGAGCCTCCGTCCCGCATCGTCGATACCTGCTCCGCCCCAGATGACATGCCCGATGACATCCTTGCCCCTGCAGATCATCAGGTGGGGTGGCCCGCTCGGGCGTGCTCCGTAGTCGCAGATCCCCGGACCCCTGCCGAGCCTCCTGGCAAGTTCCCTGATGGGATATACAAGATCCTGGGCGAATCCCAGGGGACAGATCCAACCGCAGAAGGCCCGTCCGAGGACCATCGAGGCCAGAAGCATGGCCAATCCCGCGATGAGGAACCTGACTGGGAGAAGCTGCCCCGCAAGTGCAGCGGAGGCTCCGAGGAGGGGATCCACCCTCCAGAGAACATGGATGGGAAAGGAGGCCACCGCGAGACCGTACACGGTCATTATCAGGATCTGAGCCTGCACCATGTGCCTCAGGTATCCAAGCTTGAATGTTGAGGTAAGAGATCCTTCCTTCGCCGCGATCGGCGCCAACTCAGCCCCCCCACTCTGTCCTCTTGGCGCCCTGGCTCGAGATCGTCACAGCCTTTGGGTTCGTCGGACACGCAAACTCACATGCCCCGCACCCAACGCAGACGTCGGGGTGGAACAGGGGATTCTGGACGCCTGCCCCCCTGCCACTTCCCTCGCCGCCGTAGGTTGTTATCGCGCCTTCCACCGGGCAGATCTCCTTGCATGCAAGGCATGGCTGCTTTAGGACGTGGGGTATGCAGATGCTCGTGTCGAGAACTGCGGTTCCCATCTTCAGGACCCGCGATAGCTCGTGGCTGGCGAGCCCGTCTATTGGGAGGGGTTGGAGCACCTTGGCCGGACACGCCTGAATGCAGTTCTGGCAGCCGTTTACGGGCATTATGCAGTATCCCCGGGTCGGCACAATGCTAGGCGTCATCAGATTGGACAGTCCTTTGCCAAGTCCCTGGAGCTGCAGGGCCGAGTTAGGGCACACGGACACGCACCTGCCGCATCTGGCGCAGAGGGAAAGGAAGGCCGCCTCCTCTATGGTTCCGGGAGGCCTGAGAATCGCGGGCCCGGTTCTAGTCGGCCCGATCCCCATCACGGAGAGAGCTGCACCTGCCCCGACGGTGGCGACGAAGGTCCGCCTAGTGATGCGGTCGAATGGCGTGTTAGCCTTTGTCTGTTTGGACACTCCTCGTCTTCCTCCTGTCGAGGATGGTTGCGCCCAGGCCGAGAGCTATGGAGGCGGCGGAAAGCGAGACGTAAGGCACCCAGTCCGGCATCGCATCCCTCGCCCCGTCAACAACACGGGGTCCGGAGGTGCCCTGTACATCCACTTCCAGGGTCTTGGCTTCCACAGAGGACGGGTTGCCATCGCCCACCGCGAGACGATCGGCAACGGTGATATAGGCGTTCCGCGTGCCGATGGAGAAGTCCTGATAGCCTAGGTCGGAGGCCAGGCCGAGGCTCGCAACGTCGACCGCCACTGGATCGACCCCGGCCACGACCCTACCCATCTCTATCACTTGACCGGGTCCCCGGGGCCCGTTTGTGACGAGGACCCTGGTCGCATCCACGATGGTTAGATCGGGTCTTATCGCCAAGGAGAGTTCGGCGATGCAGGTGTCCAGTCCCTCCCTGTGGAACAGTGCGCGATCATACACAAGTCCCATGAGGTTCTTCAGCCCTACGGACGCGCCTGTGGCATCATGCTGCTTGAGTACGGGGAGGTTGATCAGAACATCGCTCTCTCGATAGATCTTCGCCGCATCGACCGTCCTCAGGACCTCTCCACCCGCGACCCCCAGGCTTTCGAAGTCTGAGCTGGATTGCAGAACCTGAAACTCGCCCCCGCAGCCCTCTGCAGCCTGTTTGAGACCGTTCATCTGCACAGTGATGGAACCGGGCTTGCTTATCGGGTGATCGGTGAGGACCACCCTGGATGCCCCGGCCTCCAATGCTAGGATGGCCACCGCTGAGGCGACTTCCGGAGCGGTGTTGGCGCCAGTGTTGGGGGCAACGCCGAAGCTGGCATTTGGCTTGACTAGGACGCGGTCTCCCTCACTGACGAAGCCACCCATTCCTCCGAGTGGCTCTAGGGCGCCCGCGACGAGTTCAGCAGGGGTCCCGTTTTTGGCGACTATAACCGAACCCTTGTCAGATGAAGACAGACCGGAAGTGTGCCTTCCTGAAAGCAGAGCCAGGCAAGGGGCGGCTGCCGCCGCCTGCAGGAAGACCCGACGCGACATGCCCCCTTGCAGAGACATCCGAAGGTCTCCGGTGGAGGCAGTGAAAAATGAAATGGGCGGGATGTGGGCTTGCCTGAATGTTGGCAGTCGCCGTCAAGCCCCGCTGCGGACCCGGTAATATATAATAGAGCATGCCCGGGTGCCCGGCTTCATGGCCCCCAGGGGCACCGTCTTCCTCATCGACGTTGGGCTGGCCGAATCGGGCTTGGACAAGCTGCTGCAGCTCGTGTCCCGGGGATTCCATCCCATCGCGGCCCGGAGAAGACAGAGCCATCTCTTCGTGACCCTGGACTCGCCCACGTCGAGCCAAAGGATTGCCGAGGTCATCGGTCCGGGAGTATCCGTGAAAACCGAGGACTTTGTACCGTTAACCGAGGCTCCCGTCGGGACGGACTGGATCGTCAGGGTCGTTGGGCCAAGGCCAATGCTAGAGAGATCCCTGGGACGGCTCCTGCAACTGACGGCCCAGGTTTCTATGGAGGTGGGCGGGGCCGATTTCGTCGAAATGGGTATTGACGGGGTCGAACCAGCCGTCCTGAACTTGAGGCTTACGGTTGCGGGACACACCGCCTTCGAGTCCAGGCGCATCCGCTTCCTCGACCTGGCCGAGAAGCTTGGGGTCGGGATGCTGGTCCAACCCCTGTCCCTGTTCCGGAAACGCAAGGGCCTGGCCTGTTTTGATCTTGACAGCACCCTTGTCAGCGAGGAGTTGATAATCGAGGTGGCCCGGAAGGCGGGGAAGGCGGACGAGGTCGCAAGGATAACCCAGGCCGCCATGTTGGGTCAGCTGGACTACAAGCGCTCCTTCATACAGAGGGTCGGACTGCTGCGGGGAGTCCGGGAGGAGGAGCTTGAGGAGATCTGGAGAGGGATACGCCCCACGAGGGAGGTGACGAGGTTGCTGACCGAGCTGCGAATGCGTGGAATCAGGACCGCAATCCTCAGCGGGGCTTTCACCTTCTTCACCGACAGGGCGCGAGACAGGCTGGGGATGGATTACTCCGTCGGGAATGATGTGGAGATCAAGGAGGGGCGTCTGACCGGAAACGTCAGGGGCCAGATCGTGGATTCGGGTGAAAAGAAGAATAGGATGCGCGAGATAGCCGAGGGACTGGGCCTAACCCTTGAGGAAGTGGTGGCCATCGGAGATGGTGCCAACGACATAGACATAGTCAGGGATGCCGGCACTGGCATAGCCTTCAACAAAGGTGGCGTTGTGAAGATCTACGCCAGCGGTGTGCTGCCCGAGGGCCGACTCGGCGATCTGCTGTGCTTGCTCGATATCTAGGAAAGGTGGGGATCCTTGGGTCGACCGGCCGTGCTTCTTTGCATGGATAGGAAGAACTGGTACAGCTTTGTTCCGCTGGTCAACAGCTTGGACGGGTCGGGAGTCCAGGCCGATATCATGCTGAGCAGCGACCCGATCCAAGACCTGAGGACGATCTCGGGCAAGCATGATCCGATCATCGTGTTGGTCTCGTTTTTCACCAGCCAGAGGCGCCGAATCCAGGACCTGGTCTCGGGGATCCGATCCGAGTTCGGCCGGGGCGTCAAGTTGATCGCCGGAGGTGCTCACCCCACTGGGTTGCCTGACGACGCACTCCGGCTTGGCTTTGACCTGGTGGTGAGAGGTGAAGGGGAGTTGATTCTCCCCCAGATCATTGAGGACCTCATCAGCCGACAGGGCCGCGAGTTGACAGGGATAGTAGAAGGCAAGCGGCTGGAGGATTTGGACCGGTTCCCCCCGGTATCGTTCTCCCGAGGGTTGTTTCCTCCGATGGAGATAACCAGAGGTTGCCTCTTCAAGTGCGGCTACTGCTCGGTCCCGTGCATATTCGGATCGGTCAGGCACAGATCGGTTGAATCGATCATCCGGACCGGGAGGAGGCTCGTGAAGCTCGTCTCCCGATGGGACTTTCGCTTCATCTCGCCCAATTCACTCGGCTACGGCTCCTTTTCGCGGGAGCCCAACGAGGATGCGGTGGAGCGTCTGCTCCGGGCGCTCAGGGACTTAGAGGGTGAGAAGAGGATCTTCCTGAGCTCCTTTCCGAGCGAGGCCCGTCCCGACTTCGTAACGGAGCGCATGGTCCAACTCATATCCGAATATGCCGACAATAGGACGGTGAGCATTGGGGCCCAATCAGGCTCCGACAGACTGCTCGAGAAGATGAGCCGGGGCCATGACTTGGACTGCGTATTCAGGGCCTGTGACATCATCCTGGAAGTCGGCCTAAGGCCGGTTGTGGATTTCATCCTAGGGTTCCCCGGTGAGACCGAGTTTGACCAGTTCCAGACCATTGATGCCATGAGGCAGCTGATCGATCTGAGCGCAAGGGTCAGAGTCCACCATTTCCTTCCTCTGGCAGGGGCCCCCGTGGGTGGGATGGATCCGTCCCCCGTGGGCCCGGAGGTGCTCAGAGAGATAGGAAGGATGACGGTGAAGGGCCTAGCATCCGGCGCGTTCAACCACCAGATGAGGCTTGCCTCGATGATGCGCGAAGATCTATATCAGGATAGCGGCGGGTGTTAATCCGTTGAGACTGGTCAGGAGGGCATCGAGACGCCAGACCCATTTCGGGGAAGGCGGGAAGGAGGCGTCCAAGCCGGATCTGGTCGAGGGATTGCCGGATATCACCAGACTGGTTATGGAGAGATCGGGGTACTCAGACCTGAACCCCTTACAAAGCCTCGCCGTCGAGAAGGGAATCCTTGGCGACAGGAACATGGTGATCTGTTCCGCCACCGCCAGCGGCAAGACGGCAGTGGCTGAGATGGCCATGTTGAAGAGCCTGATCGAGTCCTCTCGGAAGGCGGTCTACATAGTGCCTCTGAGAGCCCTGGCCAACGAGAAGTACGAGGAATTCAGAAGCAGATACGGTGCGTTGGGATACCGTGTGAGCATTCAGAGCGGCGATCGTGACCTCTCCAAGTCCCCATTCTCCCTGAGATTCGACATCCTGGTCACCACCTCTGAGCGATGCGACTCCATACTCAGATCCAGGCCGATGTGGTTCGACGACGTCGGGGTCGTGGTCGTGGACGAGGTCCATCTGCTGGACGCCGAGGATCGTGGCCCGACCCTTGAGATCGTCATAACGAAGTTCCGGAAGATGAATCCCAGGACCAGAATACTGGCGCTGTCGGCAACGGTGGGAAACCCGGAGCAGGTGGCGAAGTGGCTGGACGCTGATCTGGTAGCTTCCGATTGGCGGCCGGTCAAACTGAGCCAGGGGATCTACAGGAACAAGACGATTCGCTACGTCGAGGACGGGCATGAGCGTTTCGAGGAGGTTCAGAGCATGGAGGGGCCCCCGGCAGTCAGGCTGGCGTGCGACGTGGTCGCGAGGGGAAAGCAGGCACTCCTCTTCGCGAATTCAAGGCGGGGGGCCGAACGACTGTCCGAGGATGCCGCGTTGGCCATCGGTCCGCTGCTCACCGAGGAGGAGCGTCTGAGGCTCTCCGATCTGGCGGACGGGATCCTTTCAGCGGTAGGCTATCCCACCGAACAGTGCAGACGGCTGGCAAGCGTGGTGAGGCGGGGCGCAGCCTTCCATCACGCCGGGGAGACAAGCGAGCAGAAGAGGATGATAGAGGATGCCTTCCGGTCGGGCCTAGTGAAGGTCGTCGCCGCGACGCCCACCCTGGTGTACGGAGTCAACCTGCCCGCGATGAGGGTTGTGATCCGTGACCTGAAGAGGTTCTCGGGCTTCTCGTCCGAATACATCCCCGTGCTTGAGTACAAGCAGATGTGCGGCCGGGCGGGCAGACCCCAGTACGACGATCACGGGGAGGCCATCTCAATCGCAAAGTCGGAGGCCGAGGAGACCGCCATCGAGCAGATCTTCATCAACGGCAGGATAGAGGACATCCAGTCCAAGATCGCCTTGGAGCCAGTTCTGAGAATGCATGTGCTGGGCTTGATCGCATCGGGCTTCGCTCGCAGATGGGAGGACCTGACCGGCATGATGCTGGCAACATTCTACGGCCATCAGTACGGAAGCAGCGAGGAGGTGGAGGCCAAGATTGAGGGCGTAGTTCGGGAGCTGGCCGACTACGAGTTCATACAGATCAAGGACTCAGCATATCTCCCAACCCCGATTGGCAAGAGGGTCTCGGAGCTGTACATCGATCCGGATACCGGCTACAGGCTCTGCCAGGCCCTGCGGGAGAGGAAGAAGATGAAGCGAAAGATCGGAGAGCTCGCCCTACTTGTCATGATCTGCTACACCGTGGAGATGAGGCCTCTGCTGCGCTTGGGGTCGGACTGGACCGAGTTGGAGGAAAAGATGGAGGATCTGGAGGGAAAGAACCTCGTGGCCGTGCCCAACGAGTGGGGATACGAGTACGAGGAATTCCTGCGAGCCCTTCGCACCGGTTTGATGTTCGAGGCCTGGATCAACGAGGCAGGGGAGGATGCCATCATGGAACGCTTCGGCGTCCCCCCCGGCGGGCTGAGGAGCAAATTGGAGACGGCGGACTGGATCCTCTATGCAGCAAGCGAGATCGCTAGGCTTCTGAGGTCCGGGGGCAGACCCGAAATCGAGAGGCTGAGGGTCCGGATGAGATACGGGGTGAAGGAGGAGGTGCTGCCATTGGTATCGATACCGCAGGTCGGACGCGTGAGGGGAAGGGAGCTGATAAAGGCGGGCTACAGAGGCCTAGGGGATATCAGCAGGGCCACGACCGCCGAACTGGCCATGGTTCCCAAGATAGGACCGGTTCTTGCGCCCAGGATAAAGAGCTGGGTCGAGCAGCAGTACCCCTCGAAGTAGGATGCGTATAATGGGGGGATACGCGCGGGACGGGTGCCTTCTCTTAGTATATCGCTGCCGGTCTACTCGGATTCGCTGGGATCACCGCAAGCATTGTCCTAGTAGAAGGATGCCGGGTTGGGACTCATTGAGCAGGCCTAGGGCAGAGCAAATGATCCTGCTTCGGTCAGGCCTTCTCACACCCCAACCGATCTGCAGCGCCTGAAAACGGCTGACGGACGGCTGGGAAGATTTATATATAACCAAGAAGTCATCCACTTTTCAGCGGACCGTCAAGGCATGAGCCTTACTGAAGGTGATTCCGAATGGCAGGACAACTGGCAGGTACTCCGGTGCTCATCCTGAAGGAGGGAGCTGAGAGAAAGAGAGGAAGGGACGCCCAGTCGAACAACATCATGGCGGGCAAGATCATTGCCGAAGCCGTGAAGTCCACGCTAGGGCCGAGAGGTATGGACAAGATGCTCGTCGATACCCTCGGAGACGTGGTCATCACCAACGATGGTGCGACGATACTGGACGAGATGGATGTTGAGCATCCAGCAGCCAAGATGATGGTTGAGGTCGCGAAGGCCCAGGACGAGGAGGTGGGCGACGGAACCACAACGGCCGTCGTCCTCGCGGGCGAGCTCCTGAAGAAGGCCGAGGAGATGCTGAACCAACACATCCACCCCACGGTCATAGTCCAGGGCTACAGATCGGCCGAGGAGAAGGCCCTCAGCATTCTGGACGATCTGGCGGAGAGGGTCGATCCCGACGACGAGGAGACGCTCAAGAAGGTCGCCATGACTTCCATGTCGGGCAAGGGCGCGGAAACCGCATCGGCTCATCTTGCCGAGCTAGCCGTGAAGGCCGTGAGGCAGGTCGTCAGTGAGAAGAGGGCCAAGAAAGGCGAGCCTCGGGCTTACGATTTTGATATCGACTACGTGAAGATTGAGAAGAAGGAGGGCGGGACGGTAGGAGACTCGCAGCTCATTCGGGGCATCCTTGTCGACAAGGAGAGGGTCCACCCCGGAATGCCGAAGAGGGTCAAGGACGCCAAGATCGCGGTCCTGAGTTGCGCCCTCGAAGTCAAGGACACCGAAACCGACGCCAAGATAGACATCTCGGACCCAACCATGCTCGAGAAGTTCCTTGATCAGGAGGAGCAGATGCTGAAGGACATGGTGGACGGAATCGTGCAGAGCGGGGCCAATGTGGTGATGTGTCAGAAGGGCATCGACGACCTGGCTCAGCACTACCTGGCTAAGGCCGGAATCATGGCTGCCCGAAGGGTCAAGAAGAGCGATGTGGAGAAGCTCTCCAAGGCCACCGGGGCGACGATCGTGACCAGTGTTCAGGAACTCTCCGCCGATGACCTGGGATACGCCGGGCTTGTTGAGGAGAGGAAGATCGCCGGCGATGATATGGTGTTTGTAGAGGACTGCAAGGATCCCAAGGCAGTCACGATTCTGGTCAGGGGAGGCACCGAGCATGTGGTCGACGAGACCGAGAGGGCTCTTCACGATGCGGTTTCGGTTGTTGGTGACGTGGCCCGGGATCCGAGGATCGTATACGGCGGTGGGGCCTGCGAGATAGCGCTGGCTGCCCGGCTTCAGCAGTTCGCAAAATCCACCGGGGGAAGGGAAGGCCTGGCGGTTGAAGGTTTCGTCGATGCGATCAAGCAGATCCCCAGGACCCTTGCGGAAAACGGTGGGATGGATCCCATAGACACGCTCCAGGACCTAATCGCACAATCCAGCGAGAAGGGCCCGTCCACCGGGCTAGATGTCATTAACAAGAAGGTGGCGGACATGAAGATGCTCAGCGTCATCGAGCCCGTCTCGGTCAAGCAACAGGCGGTCAAGTCTGCGACCGAAGCCGTATCCATGCTTCTGAGGATAGATGATGTCATATCCTCCAAGGCAGGCGGGGGCGCCGGAGCCGGCGAGAAGAAGACCGGCGGCGAGGATGAGGACGAGGATAAGGACACCAGCACCGATACGGACTTCGACTAGATCCTCCCGGTCCTGAGCAAGACACGGAGTAAGGCTGGGCAGGCCCGCGCGGCGCCGGAGGTATGCTACATCAGCCCTAGGGCTCCGAGCCGCTCCATCAGCCCGCTCACTATTTCGTCAGCGTCAGAGGCGTGCTTCATGCCGGCGAGGACGAGCTTGCCCGTTCCGAATACCAGAACCGAGATATTGGATCCGTAGGGTTTGTAGACCAGTCCCGGGAACTGCTCGGGCTCGTACTCGATGTTCTCGATATTGAGGGCGATCTCGTCCAGGTTGAGGGTGGCACCCAGGTCAACCGTTGCGACGACGTTTGTGACCACTATCTCGGGTGCAGCCTTGATCTGTATGCCCAGAGATTCTAGGCGTCTGATCAGCTCGCTGACCCCCCTTCGGGCCATCTGGATGCTCTTGGCTCCCGTGCAGTTCACCTTCCCGTTCCTGAAAACCAGAAAAGAGACCTTGGGCGACTTGATCTTGACTATGAGGGCCGGGAAGCTGTCCGGGTTGTACTCCGCCCCCTCCAATTCGTCCGAAAGCCGGGCTAGATCAAGATCGGTCTTGAGGTCGACCGACGCCACTATGTTCTGGACCTCGATTTTCGGAGTGGCTTTCATGACCCGACTTAAAAAGGGCCTGCTTTTGATTTAAAAAGATTTCGGACTGGGACTGGGACTGGGCTTCGTCAGGCAGCTGCCTCTGGGCCATCGGTATCGAGAAGTAGTCGATTATCAGGTCTTGATCCAGCCAGCCATCCACGGGGGACCCCTCCCCTCCCAACATCTCCGAGAAGCATCAGTCCGATTCCGCCACGGAGTTCGGTGACAGCCATCGCTCCGGGCGCCATCCAGATGCCGAGCAGCAGCAGAACCAATCGCATGGTTCTCCCAAGATCCCGGCACCTAAGAGTCTTATGGAGTGACCACCGTGTCCGAGGTCGATCCCTTAAAGAGCCCTAAGAGGAGAAGGGCTATTCCTTCTCAGCCCGGAGTCGTCCGGCAGGCTGGCGGGCCCACCCACCTCGGTTCTATGCCATCCGAGCTGATGTCACGTCGTGTTCTACCTCTCCTACATGCCTTGCATCCGGTCGAGGTGCGCGGTGGACCCCTCGGGTCCGCATAGCAGGGTGAATGGGTCAGGCGTTGGGTCGTATGGTGACCTGGCTCAATCCCATCAGCTGGGGGTCCCCTGCTCGCATCTTCTCCAAGATGGGTGGTGCGTTGAGCATCGGTAGCCTTAGGGCCTTGAACCTCCAGGGCTCCAGCTTGGAGTAGCTCATAGAGATGAGGGCCATCTCCATGTAGACCTTAAGCTCGTCGAAAGGCACCATAGGGCAGTCGTAGATCGTGACCTTCCTACCCTCTATCAGAGAATGCAGCCCCCCCACGTCCTCGGTTGAGTAGGCCACGTTGACAAGGATGGCGTATATGTCCGTGACCCGGTAGGCGACCTCCATGCTTCGTCTGGACCCAATGGCATTGAAGATCATGCGTATCCTTCTCCCCGCAAGCTCGAGGATCTTTCGGACAGTATCGCTAACCGATGTGGCAAGGACCGGGTAAATCCTCCTACCGAGGAGATCGGAAGAGTCGGGTAGCCCTTTCAGCCTCTGGAGCTTCTCCTCGCTGTAGTCGACGACGATTATCCTGTCGGAGTAACCCTCCGCAAGCCTCTGGAGTATGCTCAATGCGACGAGATTGGTGCCCAGGATGAGGATCGGCTTTCTGAGCTGGTAGTCCATGATGCCCTTCTTGGTGAAAACGGTGCTCTTCGCTATTGCATGCTCGGCTATGGCCAACGCCTCGGCCAGGCAGGCCGCATCGGGGCGGGAGTCCAGGTTTATCCTGCCTGCCGGGATCCGCAACACGTTCTCGTCCGGGATCTTTACGAACTGGACGTGCGATCCGTCCGCGTCCGCCCCCAGCTTCTGGGGCTCACTGCAGGCCCCGCTTTCCATGCAGTTGGGGCACTTCCCGCATCTCAGTATCGGCACGCCTACCACCATGTCCCCGACCGTAAGCCCCTTGACGTCACGGCCCAGGGCGGCGACGACCCCCGAGAACTTGTCACCCGGGATGAGGCCGTCCCGTCCGCCTGCCTGCTCGCACTCGTCCACATCGACGGCCGAGGACAGCACCCTTACTAGGACCTCGTTGAGCCCGAGCGACTTCGTGAGCTGCCTCCTCTCTGCGACCAATCTGCCTCCGCTGTAGGCTAAGACGGTCTGCCTCTCCGGGATTGGGTATTTCTCCAGTACGGCCTGTGCCTCGATCCTTTCAGGGGGGACGACCTTGGGCCTTGGGAGCAGGACAGACCTGACCTCCATTATCGTATGCTCAAGGATCTCCTGCTTCTGAAGCTCGAGGATCGCCTTGCTGAGAAGCCTGGCGAGACAGGGGTCCTCCTCCCAAGTCTTGATGTGTGCGTCGATGGTGTGAGGCAGAGGCATCGTGCTGGCTTTCTGAATTGTGTGATCGTGGATGTGAATGGTGGTGGTTTGGCCGAGAGCCAGGCGGAGCTTCATCATGCCGAAGAGCATGTTTCGCTCCTCGAGTTTGCGGTTGAGCTCCATCGTTGTCTGCTCGTCCGTTCCCGATGCCCTCAGATCGGCGATCTGCTGGTGGAGGGATTGGACCCGCCTGAAGAGGTAACCAAGAACTGTGGGGCGGATCTCGTCTTCCAGCCTCTCTACCTCCTCGTAGGTCGGAGTCCCCCTGTGAGGTCTGAAGTTCTGCACGATCTCGGACAGGGGAGGCATGACCACGACGTTGGTGAGCTCCGAGTACCAGGCGCTTCCGGCCACGATGGCTTCCACCGCCTCGGGAGGCAGCGAGAGCTCGCTGTATCTTTCGTGTAGAAGCTTGATCTCTATCCGGTCATAGATCCTGTCCTTGAAGGCCTCTGTTCTCATGCTTGGCTCCAGCGGGGTGTCCGTCTCCACGATGCCCTTTGCCACCGATACCCGGGGGTGGTCCTGACGGCCGCTTAGATCGAGAAAGAGGAGGATGTAGATGGCCTTCTGGTGGGTGCCTATCTCGGTGCTGATCCTGGCAATGGCTCTCCTGCCGTGCATCTCGAGGATCTCGACCGTGTAGCTGCCCTTGGGTCTGAAGGGCAGAAGGTCGATGGCATCCTGGGACAGCTCGGCCAGGCGGCCCACGACTTGTGAGACGTACTTGGGTTTGGACAGGACCGCGTCGAGTTCCCCGATCAGCTCGGCCACTGAGATGTACTCCTCCAGGGCCCAGTCGGCCCTCGTCCGGAGATCCTCGTCTCTACACAGCTCGCGTATCCGCCTGATCTGGCCACGGATCTGCTCGGCCTCCTCTTCCCCCGCGTCGGTAAGATCCCCCGCCGAGTCGCAAAGATCCCTCAACTTCGAGACGGCATCCAGCAACTCGGGGTCCTCGGCCCTTCTCTCAAGGAGGGCCCGTTCGCAAAGCGTTCTGAGTTCGCGGCATAGGCCGCATGAGCAGCTCATCTGGGCCACGAGGTCCATTCCGCTCCGTCGGACGGCCTCTTAGATATTTGCTCTTCGGATCAGGGGTGACTGCGAATGATCCTTCATACCCGAATTGGTCTCTTGCGTCTCTCGGAGGCCTGCATCTCCGTGGTCTTCACGGAGACGATCTCTATCAGAACCGCTTGGATGTCCTTCGGTCGAAGGATTCGGCCGAGTCGCTGTATGTACTGCCTCTTGGTCGAGCTTCCGGAAACGATTATTCCGACGCTGGCATCAGGGACGTCGACCCCCTCGTCGAGGACTTTTCCCGAGACAAGCTTGGTAATCCTCCCCTCGCGGAAGAGCTGGAGTACTCTCTTTCTCTCGGCCAAGCTGGTCGTGGACGTGATCTTGGCTATGCCGAACCTTCTGGAGATCCGGTTGACGATCGAGATGTACTCCGAGAAGATCAACACCTTGCGTTCCTTGTATCTCTTCAGAAGCCTCTCAACCTGGTCCACCTTGGAGTCTGCCTCCAACGCGATCCTCCGGCCCCTTCTCCAAGAGTCCAGCGCTATCCGGGCATGCGGATCGAAAGGCAGTCGCCTGACAAGCATCTGGATCGGGTTCCCCCGGAATCCCCTGGTCTTGGCAAAGACTGCCCTGAGGTTCTGTTTGTATGCGCGCCAAAGCCTCTCGTACTCGGTGCGTTCCTGAGGCGTTAGATCGACGAGGACTCTTTCCTGCCGAAAGCTTGCCACGTAGCTCTTCCTCTCCAACTCCTCTTTGGAGACGGAGTATACGGTTCTCCCCACCAGCACCTGAAGGTCGGTCTCCAAGCCGTCGACCCTCTCCGGGGTCGCGGTCAGCCCCATGCGCTTGGAGGCCATTGACAACTCGGCTATGGTCCTGTATGATTCGGCCGGAAGGTGATGAACCTCGTCGAATACGATGAGTCCGAAACGATCGGCGATCGCGCGGGCGTACAGCGTGCCGGATTCGTACGTCATGACCGTGATGGGCCCTAGGTCGTGCTGTCCTCCGCCCCACATGGACACCTGGCTCGGCTCAAGGCCGAGGACGCTGCAGATGTTCCTGTGCCACTGGTGCATCAGATCAATAGTGGGGACGATGATCAGGCTGCATTCGCCAATCTCGGCGAGAGCCTTAAGCGCCACGAAGGTCTTGCCCGCGCCGGTCGGCATTACCACGACCCCCCTGAAACCGGCATCCTTCCACCTTAGGAATGCCTGCTCCTGATAGGGCCTGGCGTCTATCGTCATCCGCACCTGAAAGGGCAAGGGAACTCGATCCTCCAGCGAGGTCTGAATCTGAAAACCCGCCTCCTCCAGGCGGATCTTCAGGTCGCGGAAGTGGGTGGGCAGGCAGGTGTAGGTCCCGCGTTCGCTGCCCATGCGAAGCATGTCTATCCCGCCACGTATTGGGATTCTTGTCGGGGGATCGGTCTCTATCTTCAGCTCGCCTCTCTCTCGCAGCAGCGTGATGCGGGCAATGGGTCTTGGTGTCATCCCGGCGTTGCCTGCCTAGCCATCCTTATATGTGGCTATCCTGACCAGGTCTTTGATGTCGCTGACCAAGATGACTTGCAGATCCGTTTCCTCCGCGATGAGGTCGGCGGTCTTCTCCCGGGTGTAGTACTCGTAGACCGTGAAGCGGCCGATGCGTTGGGTATGCTTGACCTGTGTGTATTCGTTCTCCCTGGGTATGCAGAACACGCTGGCTCCCGCCTGACTGGCAGCCTGCGCCTTCTCGATCACCCCCCCCACGCCTCCGATCTTCCCGTCGGGGGAGATCGCACCGCTTATCGCAACGCCTGGGTTCACTGTGCTGCCTTCCATCAGTGCGAGCACGAGCATTGCCATGGCGGCTCCCGCGCTCGGCCCGTCCACCGAGGGGATCTTGTCCTGTGCCTGTATGGAGAAGATGAGGTCGTAGCCGCCGAGGACCATGCCGCTGATCTTCTCAGCCGTCTCCTTGGCCGTGACTGCGGTGTCTTGGAAGACCTCTCCCATGGCTGGCTCCGTGTTTACAAGAACTCTCCCCTTCCCCGGGATGGCCTCGAGCGTGAGGATAGTGGGAACGCCTACGTATCCCACCACGGTCTGTGTGCCCCAGAACGGGTCCGTGCGCACCACGGCTTTGACTGCGGGCGCCAAGACCGACACGCTTGTCGTTCGATCCAGACTTGTCTCGTTGCCGGTCACGTTGGCCAGTCTGCGAAGCTCGTAGATCTCGTCCTGGTAGTTCCTTACCCTTTGCTGGTACTCCTCGATGGTTGTGCGCAGATGCTCATTCTGGGTGCGGAGGTTTGCATTCTCGCTGCTCAGGGACTCGACTTGGGAGGACAGGTTCTCCATCGTCTGCACGTTTTCATCCAATCTGATCTTGAGGCCGGAGTTGGCGAGCATCAGGAGGGCTCCTCCACCGATCACGGTTACTGCCAGGAGGAAGACCATCGCCGTTGTGAGGCGGGACTCTGGGTCGGGTTTGCGCATTCCGATCGTCATTCGGTGGGCGGCGCAGTGTTTTAATCATTCGTTTGGCGCGATCCTTGACGAGGGTGGACACAGCGGAGCCATTGCCGACCGCCCTTTAGGGCGATGATCGGTCGAGAAGCTTCCGAAAGCATTCCCGGCCCCTAAATAAACATTTAATAGACTTCCGGCGGACCCCGCGGCGAACAACCGCGGCCAGCGATCTCTGGTTTGCCGCGCCGCGGTTTGATCTTTCCTCTCTTGTGGTGGGAATATGGCTGCGAGCGTACCGAAGGAGAAGAGATTCGTACTGTGGTTCGACGAGCTGGGAAAGGAAGAGGTTCCCCTAGTCGGAGGCAAGTCGGCCTCTCTGGGAGAGATGACCTCAAAGACCAAGGTCCCCGTGCCATACGGCTTCGCAACGACGGCGGCGGCTTATCGCAATTTCATGAAGGAGGCAAAGCTGGAGGGCAAGATCGCCGGCATACTTTCCGAGCTGAAGGACCCCGAGGATACCCCAACCCTGCAGAGCGTGGGGGAGAGGATACGCAGGACCATCGTCGATGCCACGATGCCCAGGAAGCTGGCCGACGAGATAGCGGCTGCATACCAGGAGCTGACCAGGAGATACCAGAAGGACAGCAAGAGCAAGCAGATGCCCTTCGTTGCCGTCAGATCGAGTGCCACGGCCGAGGACCTCCCGGATGCGAGCTTCGCCGGTCAGCAGGAGACGTACCTCAACGTCCTCGGCGCCAACGAGGTGGTGGACAAGGTCAAGGAGTGCTACAGCTCGCTTTTCACCAACAGAGCCATCTACTACAGGGTCCAGAAGGGGTTTGACCACATGGCCGTGGCGCTCAGCGCGGTCGTGCAGCTCATGGTCTTCTCCAAGTCGGCTGGCGTGATATTCACTTTGAACGTGAGCACGGGGGACAGGAACGTGGTGCTCATCGAGGCGGGATGGGGCCTCGGGGAATATGTGGTTCAGGGCAAGATCACCCCGGATGAGTACCTGGTCAGCAAGGCCGATCTGAAGATCGTGAGCAAGTCGGTCAGCCACAAGACCGAGATGTTGGTCAGGAAGCCCGGCGGCGGGGTCGAACACCAAGAGGTCCCCAAGGGCAAGAGGGACGTGCAGATCCTAACCGACGAGCAGATCGTCGAGCTGGCCAAGTACTCCGTCGATATCGAGAATCACTACGGCCGCCCCATGGACATAGAGTGGGGCCTTGACGAGCGGACCGGCAAGCTGTGGATCCTTCAGGCCAGACCCGAGACCGTCTGGTCCCAGAAGGGGGCCCCGGCCGCGGAGGAAGGTCCCGCCGTCACGACCGAGAGGAAGATGCTCTGCCGGGGACTACCTGCCAGCCCCGGCCTGTCAGCCGGGAAGGCCCATGTGATCATGTCGGTCGAGGGCATCAACGAGTTCAAGCAGGGCGAGATACTGGTGACCGAGATGACCGCCCCCGACTGGGTACCCGCCATGAAGAAGGCCAAAGCCATCGTGACCAACTCGGGGGGAATGACCTGCCACGCTGCAATAGTCAGCCGCGAGCTCGGGATACCCTGCATCGTGGCGACCGGAAGCAAGGGCGACAAGGCGACCGAGGCCATCAAGGACGGTGCGTCGGTGACCGTTGATGCGAAAAACGGCGTGGTCTATGAAGGCATCTTGGAGGAGGCCGTGAAGAAGGCCGAGGCCGCAGCCGTTCCGGGAGCGGTGGTGGCAACCGAAGCCATACCGGTGACCGGGACCAAGGTCTACATGAACCTCGGCGTGGAGTACAAGGACGAGCACGGTGCTCTGCCATGCGACGGCATCGGACTGATGAGGGAGGAGTTCATCTGGACGGACTACATCCGGGATCACCCCCTTCAGCTGATCGAGGAGGGCCACCCCGAGAAGGTGGTGGACCAGCTTGCCGAGTTCATCAGGCAGACCTGTGCCGGCCTGGCCCCCAGGCCGGTTGTGATGAGGTTCAGCGACTTCAAGACCTCCGAGTACCGGAACCTGCGGGGCGGCGAGAAGTACGAGCCAGTTGAGCCCAGTGCCCTGCTCGGTTGGAGAGGAGCCTCACGGTACTACGACCCCAAGTACATAGATGCCTTCCGCCTGGAGGTGAAGGCGGTCAAGAAGGTTCGGGAGGAGTTCGGCCTCACCAACCTCTGGGTCATGATCCCGTTCTGCAGGACGGTCGAGGAGTGCGAGAAGGTCGTCAGGATCATGGATGAGGAGGGGCTCAAACGTGGGCCCGACTTCAAGGTGTGGCTCATGGCCGAGATTCCGTCCAACATCATTCTTGCCGACCAGTTCAACAGGTTTGTTGACGGCTATTCCATTGGCAGCAACGACCTCACCATGACCATTCTTGGCGCGGATCGCGACAACGAAACTGTCGCCAAGATCTTCGACGAGCGCAACCTCGCCGTGAAGCGGGCAATTGCCCACCTGATCGAGGCGGCCCACAAGGACGGGAAGACTGTGTCGATATGTGGCCAGGCGCCGTCGGTCTACCCGGAGTTCGTAGACTTCCTTGTCCGGGCCGGGATAGACTCGGTGTCGGTGAACCCGGATGCCGTGAAGGCGACCAAGAAGATGGTGGCCTCCGTCGAGCAGCGGATCATCCTGGAGAAGGTGACCGGGAAGGAGAAGGCCCCGGCGGAAGACTACACCTGGTAGGCTCGGAGGTTAGTAGCACACCGTCTGCCGCCCAAGGGCAAACCTTGCCTTGGTCCCGGGTCAGGGATGCTATTGATGCAGCCATCCGAGGGAGGCTCGCCAATGGAGAGGTGGACTCAAGGCAATGGCCATGCGATTGGTCCGAAGCGGCCAGTATCCGGCTTGGCATCCCGAAGGAACCACCTCTGCTGTCACCTCCAGCTAAGCATCGGTATGCTCAAGCAGAGCTCGAACCCTCTGAGCTTCAGGATCTCGTCGATGGACTAGGTGAGATTCTCAAAGCAGGGGCGGGACTCGACCTGGAGTTCGTCCTTCGTTTGGAGCTTGGTCATGTTGAATCCACCCAATCGGCTCCGACCTCGGATCTTCCATCGTCCCTCTCGGTCGTTACGAGATAAGCGGAATCTAACCACCACCCGTTGTCTGTGTATCCGCCCCAGTATATCTCGAAATGTAATGTATGTAGGAAGTCTGGGTGACGGCATAGCTGATGATATCCACTTCATGGCAGGATGTCCCATGCCCAACAGGGGTTTTGGCAGACCTTCGTTCCCCCACGTAGATCCCAGAATGGGGACGTACGGGTCATTAACTTGGTTCACCATGCCTTCTACGAGTTTGAACGTCTGCGCTGGGAGAGAGGCCGATCGTTCCAAGTTAGCTATAGAATTACTATGGTTTCAACCCAGATGGCGTTGAGGCATCGAGATGAAGCATCCGATAGCTCGCCTCATCGTTGACTAAGACAACTCATGTGGCTCGACTCGAGGAGATATCAGGCATGTGTTTCCAATCACAGGAGCTAATCATGCCAGTTGAGCAGAAAGGCGGGGGCACTGAGGTTGTGATCATTCAGGAAGCTGGAGGAAGAGCTAATCCAAACCCTAGCGAGAAGAGGCCTTTGAAGGACCGCCCAGTCGGGTGGACTCGCTGATTCACTATGTTTGAGGCCCTGGGGGCCCATTCAGTACGCCGGGCGAATACCACCCAATCCGTCACCACTTGTAGCCATCGACCAGTGACCCTGGACTGTGAAGAGGCGCTAGAACCATGCAGTGACCATCCAGCCCCAAGATTTCATCCGGTCTGCATCAACCTCAAGATCGATGCTGATGTGAAGCGTCCGAGTTTGATTGAAGATTGTCCTTGACCCATCCTTAACGTATCCTATCTGTACCTTGATGAGAACATCCGTCGAACATTGCACCTTGTACAATGGGAACCCGACACAAACTGGATCAGAATAGCTCCATTGCACCCGTCTTCCTTGTAAGGCACCTCTGACTTCGTCACGGATCGCGTGCCGAACAGCGTTCTCCAGCATGCCGGCATCTTCCGGAGGAATGTAGGGTGAAAAATCAAGCACCGAGATCACCCTATCGGCGATCTGCGCTGACAGGTCCGAAAGCGTTGAGGTTCCCGCTGTCCAATGCCTAGCCGCTCTCAGCGCCCTGACAGACAGATCCGTACTGCCTAGGCGAGAGATCCCGGAGCCACACGCCACGACCATCACGACAAGCAATATGGTACTTCCAACCATCATTCTTGTCCGCATCGAAACCCCGAACCCGCAGGGGCCGATATCCTCATCGATCTCATTTTCAGCCATGCACGATCACCTCTCAATCATTTCTCTCGCCTTACCTAACCTACCAAGAGTTACCAGACTCTCTTCAGCATCCCTGCCAACCTCAACGAACAGACCCCGCAAAGGAAAACCAGAACCGTGTAGACAACCATGAACTCGGAGCGTGAAATGGGGACCACCCCGGAACTTGTGCAGACGGTAGCAACGGCCGCTGCGATCGTGGCACCGTAGGTTCCCAGGTCCCACCTATCGACAAGCTTCGGGGCTGGCCCGTCCCCCTCGCTTGCAAGTCTAGCGAGTGCGAAGTGAGTGAGTGTGTACGGCTTGTTTGATCCAAAAAGCCTCCTAGACACATATCCTTCCAGTTCCATTTTTCGAAGAACCCTGGAAACCCTCATATAGTACTGGTGAAAGGAGCAGTTCTCCTTCCTGACCCGGAATACCAACTCCACCAGCTCCCCAACAGTCTTGCTCCCTTCGAGAAGACATGCAAGGATCTCGGTCTCGAGCGTCGTGGCGAACTCGAGTTTCCTCTGATACCTCAGCATCTCAACAATCCTGTTCTTCAGAGGAGACGGGATTCTGGGCAGATCGCCCCGGTCGACCTTATTACCTGATCTGCAGTCTCCTGACCTAGTGCTCTCGTCGCGATCATTTCCTGACTCGGTTGGCAATACAACACACCAAGGTTCCCGATCAGTGAAAGCCCGACCCAGTTCACGAGTCTGTGCATTTGAAGTCCTGGAGGCGTCGAAGCGCTGCCAGTAACCAACACAAGTGCTTGCTGTGGCGATTCCCTGCGTTTCCCTTCACCAGATTGAATCAACTGTACTCATATAACTTGGCATAGAACCCGTATACGCAATGGCTATCCGAGTACGCATCCGACCAGAAGTGGTCACCGTAGTGATCATAGTTCTCTGCGCGACTTCTCGTATCGAACCTCGGAAATATCTTGTCACCGCTGCTGGCTGAAATGACTCCTTGCCATCGATACCATCTATCCCCATCCAAGGTGTCTATCGCTTGAAGCCTGTTGCTATCATCCCTATAGAAATCCAAGTTGCCCCCCACAGCAACGCCATCTCCAGGATCGTAGAGATCTTGGCACACGTTGCAGCAGATGTAGAACCAGTAGGTTCCCCCTCCCGCGGTGTACTTGTCCGAAGTCTTGGTCCCGCATTCGATGTACGTAAAGTTGCACAGAGCGCAATCCTTGTCCCAGACCTTGTGGTCCATCTCCTGCTCCTCAATCCAACCGTAGGCGGTGTTGGCATAGCCGCTGCCAGTCGTCTGGCCGATCTCCCACATCGTATCCATGTCGCTTATTGGCCACTCCTCCAGGATATTTCCAATTCCTGTCGGGCTGACCCCGACATCTGCGGGGATCACCCCTTTCCGCCACCAGGGCCACTGGCAGGAACATCGTCCTCCGGGACATCGCCCCCAAAGACTGCGAGGCCTACCTTATCTCTGTGTGCAAGTATGAAGTCGACGATGCCCTTGTCCGGGCAACTGGTAATATTGTCCAGGGTGTAGAACACGCCTTGAACTGCATCGACGTAGACAGCCCCACTGCAATCCCACCTCGGAGTGAAGACGTCACTTGCATTGAGCCACTCCACATTGTCGCTGTAGGGACCATGCAACGATACTTCTGTGGGCCCGCCGTGAGGACTGACAGCCCACCCCGGCTTGGCCCAATCAGGAATCGGCGTATCTTTCTCCGGATCCCAATCCGGAAGGATCTTGTGGATGTTCTGCAACCAGACCGGCTCCTCGGGCTCTGAGACATCCTTGGAGGCGATGCTCAAGGAACTCATCGAGACTCCCACAGTACAGAGAATGATAATCGCTGTTCCCCCGACGTATCTACTATCCATCTTGTCACCTCCTCAATCGGACTCGGCCATCGATCGCCATCAACAAGTCATCACTCCATCCTCAAATAACTGTCGAGATTCACAGATGTGTGAATGCCGGACAGATCCCTCGCCCAACTCACAGCATGCTTCACGAGATCGTGAAACGCGGTAAGCTTTTATCGTCAGGAAGCGCAAGCGCGATGATCCGCTGCCGAAGATCCATCTTGTACTCATCAGGTAGGTGGGCTATGAAGAAGTCTTGCCTTGCGACGGTTGTTCTGATGGCCGCTCTGTCGGTTGTGCTGGTTGTTGTGACACTCGCATCTCCCAGAGAATGGAGGAGCATCTACAAATGGGAAGCTTGGTACGGAAATCATCCTGAGTTCGAGTTCACCGGTCTCTTGAGAAGGAATACAAGAACCGAGTTGCTTGTTAAGGAAGACGGGTCATGGGAGTATCTGGAAGGACAGGCAACAGGGGCCACAGGCACAATCTACCATGCTTCGGCACCGGACTGTCTCTACCTGTTGGATAGAGGATGTCGCAACCAGACTGATCTCTACGTTTACTCGCCCAGGGAGGTTAGGAGGAAGACACTCCTGGGGTTGGAAGAAGTCAAGACTTACGATACCCGGTCACGATGCCTCAGAATCCTTGAGGAGTACATTGGTGTGAACGTGACGATTCGAGGGTGGACGAGGGAGGAGACACTCCGGACCCCGAAAGTTACCATCGATATAAGAGTGTTGATTCCCGGAAAGATCAAGAGAGGTTAGCCTTGAGAGAGACTCCATCTCGGTGTGAGAGGCAGTACTGTCGGTCAGGGATCGTGCAGTAGGGCACGACACGGAGTTCCACCCAACCAACTCGACAAGTCCAGTGAATGGAGTTCCCCATCCTGGAATTAATGCGCATCCCGTTATTGCGAAATGGAGTCTGAGTAAGTCGAAGACTAGAGAACCAATCAGGAATAGGAACGAAGGATGAGCAGGATCGGTGCAGGGGGGAGTGTTGCATGGATCCGTGGATGTGGATGCTATTCGCGCCAAGTACGCCGCCCTGGAACCCGAGTTGACGGAACGATCGCGGCGCATCTGGGCTGCGACCGAAGCATGGGCCTTGGGCCACGGCGGGATCGCCCGCGTCGAGGAGGCCACCGGCATCTCGCGCAGGACCATCCAACGCGGGCTGCGGGAACTGGAAGCCGAGCCCACCACCCCACCGGGCCGGGTGCGCCGGCCTGGCGGCGGCCGCAAGAAGACCACGGAGAAGGACCCCACGCTTGCATCGGATCTGGACGCCTTGGTGGAGCCAACCGCTAGTGGCGACCCCTCCAGATATCTGCGCTGGACCAGCAAGAGCGTACGAAGACTCGAGGAAGAACTGCGCGCCATGGGGCATGATGTGAGCCACCGCCTCGTGGCCGACCTGCTGCACGTAGAAGGCTACAGCCTGCAGGCCAACCGCAAGTCCCTGGAGGGCAAGCAGGACCCGGACCGGGATGCACAGTTCCGTTACATCAACCAGCAGGTCGGGCGATTCCTCAAGCAAGGGCAGCCTGTCGTCTTGGTGGACACCAAGAAGAAGGAGCTGGTGGGCGCCTACAAGAACCCGGGCCGGGAGTGGGGGCCCAAGGGCGAGCCGGAGCGGGTGCGGGTGCACGACTTCATAGTACCGGAGCAGGGGAAGGCCATCCCTTAACGGGGTCTACGATCTGAAGCGGGACGAGGGGTGGGTCAGTGTCGGCATAGACCACGACACGGCCAGCTTCGCGGTTAACAGCATCCGGCGGTGGTGGCGCCTGATGGGTCGACAGGCGTACCCGGACGCGGAGCGCTTGCTGGTGACGGCGGATGCCGGGGGCAGCAACGGCGCCCGGTCCCGTCTGTGGAGGTGGGAGTTGCACCGGTTCGCGACGCGAACCGGGATCTCCATCCATGTGCTCCATTTCCCGCCGGGGACGAGCAAGTAAAACAAGGTGGAGCACCGGTTGTTCAGCCATGTTGCCACGAATTGGCGTGGAAGACCGCTTACGAGCCTGGCCGTCATCGTGAGCTTGATTGCTGCCATGACGACGTGGAGTGGTTTGCGCGTGCGTGCCGAGATCGATAGGGGGTCCCATCCCTTGGGGGTGAAGGTCACGGACGAGCAGGTGGCGAAGATCAACTCGGAGCGCCACGGGTTCCATGGGGATTGGAACTACACAATTCGCCCCAAGCGAGCAAGGTGAAACCGGACAGTCATTCCGTTACAATCCCTTAGTGCTCACCTCGCCTGGCGCCAGTAGTTCGGTCCCCAGTCACATACCTGGTCGTCTCGCTGGGACCCACGGAGCACCCATCCGCAGCAAGTCTGAATACCGCTGGCCCAACAGCTCCAGGAGTCACGCCCCCAGACTGGAGCCCACCTCCACGGGTCCTCTTGAGGTGCTGGTCAACACCTTCTACGAGTTTGAACGGCTACGCTGAAAGCGAGGCCGATCGTTCCAGGCTAGCTATTAGTATCGTTTCAACCCAGATGGCGTTGAGGCATCAAGATGAAGCATCTGATCCGAGTATGGATCTGCATGGTACTGGGATTGGCGGTCCCCGCGGTGTTCTGTCTGCCGGGGGCCGAGGAAGTCAACAAGATAGCCCTCGAATATGTCCGTTCTTCCGCGAACTACGTGGATAACGGGGGCTTCGGCGAGATCGTGACCGCGACTAGGTTGGGAGACACGATCTGCATCGTCGCAGTGAAGTACCGGACCAGGCATGTCGGAATGCTTCAGGTCATCGGACAGTTCGTCAGCTATGTGACGATAGACTCATCTACCCTGCAAGTGATCGAGGCGACCACCGAGGACATCACCGGCCAGATTGAGGAGCCGGATCCCGGAGTCAATGAGCCTGGGAACGCAAGCGACCCGGACGAGCCGATCCTCATTTCCCCGAGCGAGGAGGAGTCGTACCGCTACAAGATATCCTACACAATCAACGAGACCAGGGAGATGATTAGAAAGCAGGGGCTGGAGGCCAACCTGTCAGAAGTTCTGGTTCTGCTTGACCGGGCCCAGATCCTGCTCGACGATGGAAATTACGATGAGGCCTTGAACGTGGCATTGGAGGCTAGGGCGATGGCAGAAAAGCTGATCTCCCCGGCCGAGCCCGGCGAGGAGCCAGAGAGGCCGGGCGAGGAGGAGATGCCCTGGTTGTACGGCTATGTGGTCGTCTTCGATCACGAGCCCACCCCCGAAGAGTGGGCAAAGTTGAAGGAGATGTTCAACGCGACCCTCATTGCCGAGGCAAGCGTGTATGTGAATGAGGATTACTCCTACTGGGTCAAGGTGTCCGGGATCTCGCCCTATGACCTTGAGAAAGCAGAGGGCGTGAAGGAGGTGTGGGCCTTCAGGGGGGATCTGATCAGTCCGGCTGAAGGCGAGGACCAGGTGCCCGAGCCGTTCCTGTGGCTTTCGATCTTGGCAGGGGGCATGCTGACCGTGCGTGGGACCCGGAGGTCCTGACCTCCTCAGGTCGGCCTGTTCCCGCCTCGACTTACAACACTCGGCTGGCGTATCGGCATCCCACAAGCGGCGGGCCGTTACGGGACAGGGCGGCTTGGTGCTCGCGAAGCTAGCCAATTATTGAGGCTTGACCAGATAGCTTGACTCTGTCCATACCTTGGACAGCACCTATCTGGACTCTTCGTATGAAACAGCAAGACGTATACCCTCTCCATGCATCTTCCGGCAGGCGGCCCGGGTGAAATCGTAGTCAGCCGAGCCCATCCGAGACATCGCCTCATCCCTCGAAGACGACCACGGGTCTGGTCTAACTGGAGATGGGGAGACACGTGGGGCTTCGGCGGTGTGG
Source organism: Hadarchaeota archaeon (SeqCode) (assembly GCA_964452145.1). Lineage (GTDB taxonomy): Archaea > CAYQAE01 > CAYQAE01 > CAYVLA01 > CAYVLA01 > CAYVLA01. The sequence goes on along the minus strand of CAYVLA010000004.1, from coordinate 63,119 downwards.
TGGGGAGCAACTGCGGAAAGCTAAGCGACCTTGATCAGGATATTCTGGACGAGTCTCTGTCGAGCCCTGCAAGCTTTCAGGCTTAAGCTAAGGACGATGACCGAGCCGGCTTGGTTGCTTGGAGAACCGTGTCCACTTGGTCTCGATGAACCAGTCTCGCCTTAGCCTGAATTGCTCGAAGACTGGGCCCACATACGCGAGGGCAGCCCTAAGAAGAAGGATCGGGCACCGCATAATGCTGGTTACTTGGACAGAAGGCGCTACGAGAAGCGGTGTTCTGCTCAAGGAACAATAAATGAACACCGCGCGTTCAGCCAGTGAAAAGGCCCTGTGTCTGGGCCAAACTTGGTGACCGTGTGCAAGAGGAGATCGCCACCCAAGGAAGAAGGCTTGGGCTGGCTGCAACGATGGCGACGGCCTTCATATGGGCATGGCCCACCATATTCATCAAGATGCTTGCCCGCGACTTCGACATCTTCACTCAGAGCTTCTACAGGTATCTTGCCTCCGCTGCATTTCTGGGGGCCCTGGCCATCCTGCTGATGAGGGATGACCTGGGCAAGGCTGCAGACAGGATCAGACTGCTGGTCCTCCCCGCGATTCTGGTCTCCCTGTTTCAAGTGACAAGCGTGGCGGGCGTGTACATGACGAACGCAAGCCTGGCGAGCCTGGTCAACAGAATGAGCATAGCCTTCATCGTCCTGTTCTCATATGCCCTTTTTGAGAGCGAGAGAAGGGTGATGAGATCCGGATACTTCGTCTTGGCCAACGTGCTCATCGCTGCGGGGGTGTTCGGGCTGGTTCTCGGCGCGTCCGAGGTGAATCTCGAGTTCAACCTCGGCGTCCTAGTGACGGTAGTATCGGCCTTCTTCTGGGCAGCCTACATCGTCAACGTCAAACAGATAGTAAACGACTTCGAGGCCCTGGCCGCCATGCCCGTCGTACATCTCCTTGCCTCGGCGATCTTCCTGCCCATCGTGCTGCTCTTCGGTGACATAACCAGGGTCACCTCGGTGGGGTGGGGAACGAATCTGCTCCTTGTGGGATCAGGGATCATCTGCGTTGGCCTGGGCAACGTCACGAACTACGCGGCGATCAGACACCTCGGCACCACTCTTCCGGCAAACATCATGACCTTCAAGCCCCTTCTCACCGTCGTCTTCGCCTACCTCATAATGAACGAGGTGCTGACGGCCGCCCAGATCTTGTCCGGAATGCTCCTTCTCCTGGGTTGCTGGGTGATGATCAGGAAGGTCGCCGTGAGATACCGTGAACAGCTTCCGTGAGACCGCAACGTTCCGCCTCGCCTGAACTCGAGCCACCATCGGGCGCATCTGCCAAGGGCTGTTGGCTCGATCGGTGCAGTATGCACCGGCGCACGTCGGGAAACCAGACAGGGATGCGGTGGGTATCCCGAATGCATTCTTCGGTGACTGTGAGCAGAAGCAAGCACATCTTTGCCGGAGAAACCCTTCACCCAGCAGCGACCGAAAACCGCATGGAATTACCTCGTCGGATGCTGAAGCTTTTGCCTGGGATTCGACTCACGTTCTTGGATCGGGCTTCACGTCTTCGATCGCGTCTAGGCCTCTTCCCGCAGCCATTCCAGAGCCGATCTTGCGGCACTAACCGGGTCGTGACGTGCGGATACGGTGATCCCCCAGGGGACACCCCTGATCGCCTCTTGGACCTCTCGGCGGTTCAGGGATCCCTTGCCCAGAGGCAGGTGTCGATCGAGACGCGGAACGCCCGGTTGAAGATCCTGATCGCTGATCTGGACGTATCTCAGCCTTGACCCAAGGGTTCTCGCCGATTCCAGCGGAGACTGCTCGCTCAGGACGGCATGGCCAACGTCCAGGGCCGCGCCGAGATTCGGCAGCCCCACCTCATCCACTATCCCGCTGATAGACTGGGCCGAGCAGAACATGCGGAAGGGGGCAGCTTCGAGAAGGATCGTTGATCGGCCCGACCCGGCCAGCTCCTTGAGGCTTTCGATAAGGAGCACCCGGGCCTCAGCTTCGGTCTGGTAGTTCTCGGCACGACGGCTCGGCGCCACGACCATGAAGCCGACGCCATTGTCGACCATCCAGTCCAGCACCCTCAACAGCTTGTCCAGCGTGGCGCGCCTGCGCCAGGCGACCTCATCCGAGAGGCTGCCCGTCAGGTAGGGTCTCAGCTCGGGCAAGGAGTTCACGCAAACCGGGGCTAAGCCGACCGCCTCAGCTTTGGGTTGCCAGAGCGCAGAGGTTTCGATGCAGGCCGGCGTAATCTCCAGACCCTCATAGCCAAGGGACGCGAGCTCATCAAGGCGCCAATCATGCAAGGATCCGGTCAGGTACGCCGGGTTGATTACCGGGTATCGGAGAGTCACCCTCTCACCTCGAACGCGGGTTCGGAAAGGAGTATCTCGATTACCCTGACATCCAGGGCCGGGATCTCGAATCTAATGTGGCGATCAGCCTGTATCTCTTCATCACCCATGAGGTTCGTGGCCCTCCGGATCGTCGCTCCTCTGGGCCGGATCGTGCCGCACCATGGCTCGGGGGAGTTGTTGCAGAGCGTCACCAGGAGGCGGTCGGTCCTGGCCGTGACGTTGACCATGTACTGGATCGGAGGACCCTCGACGACAACCAAGTTGTAGGATCGGAGATGGGGAAGCAACAGGGCCTTCGCGTGCTCGAGAAGCGAGTGAGGCGATGGCAGTGGCTGGTCAACCAGATTGTGTATCTTGTCCATCGACAGCGTCGAGTTGCTCAGCATGTAGTCCGAGGCGAAAAGCAGCGTTGAGCCGCCCCCCTCGTCTCGACGCATAGCAGCCAGGGGGTATCCCTGCCGGGTCCAGGCAAGCACCTCCGATCCCGGCTGACAGATGATGCGGTGGAAGCGGAAGGTGGGCTCGTTTATGGGCCACTCATGGCCTTGGACAACCGCATGATACGCCTCATCGGATTCCCCCACCTCCACCCCGAAGAGATCACCCGCATCTCTCCCGAGCTGGTTTGCGCATGCAATGATCCGGCCCCCGTGGCCTAGGTAATCCGAAAGCCTCTGGAGCAGATCGCCCTGGATCACAGTATCTCCGAGGACCAGTACGCATTCGTATCTGTCGATGATCTCGGCTCGGGCATCCGACAGCAAGACATCGAATATGTCACCGCATGGCGTGGGAGTGAGGAAGCCGCGTTCGTTGCGGTAGAAGCTTGAATCCTCGTAGCCTGGGTAGAGCTCCCGCAAGATGAGGTCGATCTGATGGTCGCCCTTGTCGTAGGGCATGTTTCCCCAGACCATGTAGGTATCGGAGGTGTAGAGATGGCGCGGAGGAACCCAACCCGCGTAGAAGTCCCACATCAGTGCAACGGGGGTATGCAGCTCTCCCCGGTCAGGATGGTCGGCGCACCACTTCATTCCTCTGAGCTGCTCGTGTCCGATCTCGGTAAGGGCCGGCACCTGCCTTCGCACCCCGTCTAGGACGATCTCCACCTTCCTGCTTCCCAGGTGACCCATCTCGAAGCTCATCATGACGCTTCCGTACATGACAAGCACATACCAGAGCCGCCGGAGAAGGCTCATGCTCGTCCCCGCGGTCGGTCCGCGCAGGTATCCTCCTTCCCGCCTGTCATCCTCCTGTGGATCGTCCATCGACTTGTAACCCCAGCGGTTGAAGACGCTGGAGTTGCCGTACCAGAGTATCCCGTACTGCTTGCCCGCCCCCCGAATGATGGCATACCACGGCGGCACGCTGGGCAGACCCTGGGCGGTTTCGGCCCCCAAGAGGCGGTGGTTCCCCATCTTGGCGAAGTAGTGTGAGAAGGTCAGGCTATTGAGCGCAACAAGGTAGTTCTGTAGATCATTGCCCAGCTGCCGGAAGTACTGGTTGAAGGCCTCGAAGGCCTCCTGGCGCTTTGAGGGAGAGGGACAGACCAGCTTGGCATAGAGGCCAACATAGCGACCATCCTGTTCACCGTTGTCGTAACCCAGAAAGCGGTGGCCGAGCCTGCTGAGGATGTAGCTGTGCATCTGGTCTGAGACTCGATACTCCGACCACGCGTAGTGCTCCGTGGCGTTGGACGGAACGTATCCCCAGATGTCGAAAAGATACAGGCCCCTTGCGGCGATCTCGTCGATCGCCTCCTTCCAGTTCTCCGCGAAGAGGAAGGGCCACATGGGCCAGATGACTTGGCCCAGGGAGTGGATCTTGGAGTAAAGGTCGAGATCCTCCCCGATCTCTACCAAGCGGAACTTGTGATGAGCTTCCTCGGGGGGATGGTCGTATCTGAAGAACCGGAGGGCGGGGGCCTGGAAACGGTCACCGAGATCACTTCGTGTCACCGGCCTAGCCTGTTTCTGGCTGAAGTCCGGGTATTCCTCAGGATTCACCGGTCTGACCCAAACCCGAGGGAGTGTGTGAGGTTCTATCAACCAAATCGCCCGCGATGGCTGGAGCGTCGACCTCCCTTTAATTGCTTGCCGGATCGTCTGGGGGGCTCGTGTGCGATCGGTATCCGGCACGAAGAGAGGGGGGCCCCATCCTAGACACCTACTCGTACACATCTACTGCCTCGTCAAGGCTCTCCAATTCGCAAATCGTCAGCCACGCCCGGCACAGGATCTCATCGCCCGGCTCGACGTCCTCTGCAAGAAGCGAGAAATCGTGGGCATGCCACAGACGGTTGGCCGAAAGGCTGGAACAGAACCGTGACTCCACCATGTTGACGACGCTTTTGCGAGTCTGTCTCACCGGCGTCACCATGATGGGATGGTCGTAGTAGTCATCGTCGACATGCAGGTCAATGCGCTCGCCGGGCGCCAGCTCGGGGACATACACTGCCTTGATGTTCTCTGCTTGTTCCCGGCCTTTGGCCCAGAAGCGATGCTCACGGTCACCGATGGAAGGTTGTACCCAAACGCCGCCGAGGTGGATGTACGGCGGGGTTGGGTCGAGGAAGTAGTTGCTGACGAGTGCCTCGAAACCGTCGAAGTGAGACATGAAGCGAAAGTGGTAGCATGCTTCTATCAGTGGGCCGGGCAGGACCCTGAATGTGATATCCGTCCGCACCTGCCACGCCTGGAAAGCATCGATCGTTGTCAGCACTGCATCCTCGGAGAGCAGGCCGGAGATCACATGCGCCTTCTGACGCGGGACGAATCTCCCACTTCGACACGACCTTGAGTAGTAGTGTTCCAGATTCAAGCACATCGGCCGGGTTCCGGGAAGCCCGTCTCCCGCGTCCGTGATCTCAACGCCGTGTTGACCACCCCCGGCTACGTAGCCGCGAATTCCTCCGTCCTCAAACTGCCAGCCCGGAACAAGCAGTCGTGTCATTCAGTCCGCCAGTTGGACCGGGACCCATCGGTTGAAACGTGTGTCCTCCGGAATTCCGGAACGCCGAGCAACGCTTAAGACCTTCACAGTCGCCCGCCAAGGGTCGGTCTGTGAGACGACATGATGTCCCAAGAGAGTTAAGAGCCAACTTCGCCCAGGCATTGACCGACGGCCAGCAAGAACCGGCTAGAAGGCCGATCACCGGGTCTCGGGCTCTCCCACAGAAGAACAGGGACCACCCGTCAGCCGGCGGCGATCCCAGGACTCAGAGGCATTTCCCTTGAATTCCAGAGAGAGGTTCATTGCCACGTTCCACTTCGGCCATCCCGACCGGGTTCCGTTCTACGACGATGACATAGGTGAAGAGACGTTGAGGCGGTGGCACAAAGAGGGAATGCCCGAGGCCAGCGATCTCGCCCGGCTCTTCGGTCTGGAGACGTGGGAGACCGTGCCCGTCAACCGCGACATGATCCCGAGATTTGGAGGGCGTCTCAGATCCCGGAAGGATTTCTACCGACTCCAGAGATCCTATGACCCGGACGATGAGGCCAGATGCCCGAGCAACTGGGAAGATCTCGTCGAAAAATGGAGACAGAGGGATCATCCCCTCGGCATAGACGCTTGGCCCGGGTTTCTTCGTCCCCTCAACGTGTCCGATCCAGCGACACTGAAGGATCTCATTCGGCTCATGTATCTGGACTCCGAGTTTGTCAGCGCGATGACCGGCTTCATAACCGATTTCTCGATCCGATCGATGGAGAGGGCGCTAGAGGAGGTGGAGATCGACTACGCCGTCATACGGGAGCCGATCGCCGAGAACAGAGGCCCGGTGATCCCTCCTTCGCTCTTCAACAAGTACGTGATACCGTGTTACGGAAGGATAACCAAGAAGCTGCACAGCCACGGAATAGACGTGATCATTCTCAGCACATTCGGCAATGTGAAGAGTCTGATCCCCTTGTGCCTAGAGGCCGGGGTTAACGGTCTCAAGTGCGGTGGAACCCGGAACGCCAACCAGGACTATGTCTCACTCAGGGAGAGATACGGACGAAGGCTTCTCCTGATCGGCGGCATCGACGTCGAGGTCCTGACCAGGGACAAGGCGGCGATCAGATCCGAGATCCTATCGAAAGTCCCCCACCTCATCCGCTCGGGTGGATACGTCCCGACGGTCGACAATAGGGTTCGTGAGCATGTTCCCTTCGAGAACTATGCCTACTACAGGACCCTCGTAGCGCAGCTGGCCCTTGCCGACCGGGACAGCTTACCGTGTGGGACATGATCGCGCGAAGGGTAATCGGCCCAGCTGAACGGATCACATACGGGAGGATGGCAGCTGGCACAATGCCCAACTAGCCCGATCACGGGGTGGACTCGGAGTTGAAGCTCAAATTATTGAGCTGGGCCGAAACCCCATCGGCATGGCCATAAAGGTCGCGATGATCGGAGCGGGAAGCATCACATTCACCCGCAAACTGATGCAGGACATCCTCTCGGTACCCGAACTCGCCGACACCGAGTTTGCCTTCACAGACATAAGCCAGAGAAATCTGGACATGGTCCATCAACTCGCAAAGCGAGACATCGAGGCCAACGACAAACCAGCGAAGCTCGCTGCCACACTGGATCGGCGAGAGGCCTTAGAAGGAGCAGACTACGTCTTCTCGCTGGTCCGCGTCGGTGGCCTCGAGGCTTTCCAGACTGACATCGACATCCCCCTCACATACGGCGTGGATCAGTGCGTGGGCGATACGCTTGGCCCCGGGGGAATCATGTACGGACAGCGCACCATCCCGGTCTTACTGGAGTTCTGCCGAGACATACGCGACGTCTCAGCGCGGGACTGCGTCTTCATGAACTACTCCAACCCCATGTCCATGAACACGTGGGCATGCAACCGCTACGGGGGCGTCAAGACAATCGGCCTTTGCCACGGCGTGCAGGGAGGCATCCACCAGATCGCGGAGGTCCTCGGCATCCCGAAAGGTGAGCTTGACGTGATATGCGCCGGCATAAACCACCAGACCTGGTACGTCTCGGTCAAGCATCGAAGAGAGGAGCTGACGGGCAAGTTGCTGGAGGCATTCGAGAAGCATCCCATCTACAGCAAGACCGAGAAGGTCCGCATCGACATGCTGCGGCGCTTCGGGTATTACTGCACCGAGAGCAACGGCCATGCCTCGGAGTATGTGCCATGGTATCGAAAGAGGCCCAGAGAGATCAGAGGCTGGATCGACTTGGGTTCGTGGATCGACGGGGAGACGGGAGGGTATCTGAGGGTCTGCCTTGAGGCCCGAAGGTGGTTCGAGACCGAGTTCCCCGAGTGGCTCGCCGCAGATCCACCGGTCTACTCCGCCGGGAGGCGTTCCGGTGAGCACGGCAGCCGCATCATAGAGGCGCTTGAGACAGGTCGCATCTACCGTGGCTACTTCAATGTCGAAAACCGAGGGGTGATAACCAACCTGCCTCATGACTGCATCATTGAGGTGCCCGGCTACGTCGACGGCAACGGACTTAGCGTGCCGGTCGTAGGCGATCTTCCCATGGCCTGCGCAGCGACGTGTAGCGCCAGCGTCTCGGTGCAGCGAATGGCCGTTGAGGCGGCTGTGCGAGGCGACGCGACGTTGCTCAAACAGGCAGCTCTCCACGATCCCCTCACGGCGGCGGTGTGCAATCCGCCCGAGATCTGGCAGTTGGTGGACAAGATGCTGGTAGCCCAGGCCCAGTGGCTGCCGCAGTACGCGGCCGAGATACCTCGCGCCAAGGAACGCCTGGCCTCCGGCAAGGACCTTGCCACCAAAACCACCCGGGGCGCGGCCCGGCTCGGTCCCCGCACCAGGGCGGGCGGGAAGGCTAAGAGGGCTCGACACTAAAGCCGGGGCCTATTCCTCCTGAGGCACGGCAACCTCCATTCCAAGGTAGTTCTCCAATGCCTCCCTCAGAGGTTCCAAGACCGTTCCATGTGTGACGGCGACGTGGTGTCGATGGCCGGCGCGACCGATATGAATCAGCACATCCTGCAGAGCCCGGATCTGAGCCACCCCGGCGCATCCGAAGAAGTCGCTCGGGATGGGGTCGCTGGTGAATCTGCCCTCCCCGATATAGAACTTCGGCTTCCCGTCCTCGGTGAGCATGCCTCCGAACGTGAACTTGCCCGGCGAGATCCGCCCTACATTGCATCCGTAGCTGCATCCCTTTCCCAGCGTCGTGCCCAGAATGGCATGGTCGGTGATTGTGCCACGCTTCCTCATCAACGCCCTCGGCACTGGCCCACAATGGAAGAGAATGCATTTCTCCTCGTCCCGACCGTAATTGTTGTTCCAGTCCAGGCATGCGGCGGGTTTGCCCGATGCAAGGCTCAAGGCACGCATCGCAATGGCGCTTCCTACATCTACCTCGCAGGCCGATGGTATGCCCCGGTCATTCATCTCTCCCAGCAGGACGCAGGGAGAGATCCCTAGCTGGCGTTGGAGCTCGATCCAGCACCTGATGGCCAGGGCATTCAGCGACCATTCCTGGACGATCTCGTCCAGGACCACGCCGAGCTTGACGATCGCGACGAAGGCCTCCGGGGGCACGCCTTCCCATGAGGTGTACTCCCTCAGGAGGGCCGCCTTGGCCTCGTACGAATCGCCTTTCTCCGACACGGCTTTGGCCCGGGAGATAACCTCGGAGAGATCAAGGGCTTCGACTGTGATTCCGTGGCGCTGGAGAGCTATCTCGTCGATCCTGACGGTTTTGAAGGGGGTCGTGCGGGCCCCGATGGCCCCCACCACCATCTCCCTCATCCCCCGGACGACCCGGCACACCCTGTCGAAGTGGTCCAAATTGGCCCTAAACTGATCGCTTGCGGGATCCACGACGTGGGGCTTGAGCGCGGAGAATCTGATGCCGTACTGGTGAAAGACATCCATGATGGATATCTTGCCGCAGAAAGCATCACGCCTAAACTCGGGCGCCATCTTGTCGAGCTCATCGGGGTATGCTTGGATCAGGATCGGCATCCCCGCGTCCTTGAGGGCCGCGACGGCTCCGGACTCATCCCCGAAATTCGGAAGGGACACGATCACGCCTGCGCATCTATCCCGGTTATCCTGCAGTAACTTGGCGAAGACCTCTCCCTCCTGGGATGTCTCGACCGCCCCGTACTGCGTTGCCTTCTCATCCAACATGATCGATTCGTGGCCGAGCCGGGCAAGGACTTCGGGGAGATCCCTCCTCGCCTGCGCGACGAGAGATGCGGGAAAGAAGCCTCGGGTGCCGAACATGAGGGCGTAGGTTGTCTTGTCTTTCATCTGCTCCCTCCAAGCGTGATGCCCAGATGGAGATGTGGGGTTGCCTTCGTTCAGCGGATGAACTTTGGCCTCCGCCATCTGACAGATCAAAGGTGCTTATAAAGGGCTACCCGGAGCTGACGGACTTCACCGCTAGGATACCGTGGACCGGGCGTACGAGGGGAGGTAATCGGGCATCAATTCCTTCAGAACGGGGTACTCACAGGTGAAGCAGCCCGTGCAGACGCCGTCGTCGGTTCCAAGAGAGTCCAACATGTCCTCCACGGTCGTGTAGTACACCCTGTCTGCTCCCAACTTCCCGGACACGTACGCCGCAGTTTCCTCCACCGGTTCTCCGTATCTGCCGAAAGCGGCCGTAGTGCTCTTTGGGTGGAAATCCTTCATGCAGGGACCGGTCAGAGGTGCGCACGACACCATCATCTCGACTCTCTTGGCGCCCTTCTCCCTAATCTTGCCGGTCATGCCCTTCCCGCCGACGGTTCCCCTCACTATGCTGTCGTCTGTAACGATGACCCACTTGCCGTTCACGATGGGACCGTTGATGAGGAATTTCACCTCCGCCGCTAAGTCCCGCAGTTTCCTGTCCGTTATCTGAAAGGTCCTCCTACCGTTTCTGGAGGCTATCTCCTCCGAGAACTTGCCGGTTGCCTGACTCACGCCGATGCCGAAGGCCCGTCCCGAGTCGGGCGAGGCCCCCAGAACATCTGAGCGCACTATCTCGTCCCTGTACCTGGCGCCCATCTTTGCCCCCTGTCTCTTCCTGAAATCATAGACGTGGATCCCCTCTATCAACGACTGTATCCGAGCAAAGTATATCCACTCGAAGATGCAGTGAGCATGGGGCCTGTTCACAAGCCTCTCGGAGCGACATCCGTCGCCGCCTACGACGAATGCCTCCCCTGGCTCCACGAATCCCTCCAGTTTCGCTTCGCACTCGTCAAGGGCCACAGACTCCGAGGCCACCAGATAGGCGTCGCCCACCCTTCCCAGACAGAGGGGCCGAACACCGGTGGGGTCCCTGAAAGCGATCATGACGGGCTCCTCATCCGCCTTCTTCAGGATGGCCGTTGCCGAGTAGTATCCCCTTCCGTACATGCCGGTCATGAGCTTCTCGAGCGCCCTGAAATAATCCCCATCCTCGTCCCGGATGTTGCGGAGAAGCTCCCTGCCTAGGAATCTCTCGTCCAGAAGGCGGTCCTGTGCAAGAAGCGTGCCATCCATGGCTATGGCCAACTCACAGTCTTCGCCATTGATCCTCGAAGGTTGGATGTTCCCCGCCTTCTCGAAGAGCGTATGACCCACGATGGCCCGGGGCCTCGTTGCATCGATCTTCTCCAGGCGTGGATACAGGAATTCGAAGACCTTGCTACTCTCCCTCCCCTCGGCCGAGATGCCTTGTTCGGGATCGTCGGAGTAAGGCGAGAGCCAGTAGAGCAGCCTTTCCGCGGTCGCCGTGCAGACCCCGCAGCCCGCTTCCCCTCTGTTCTGAAGCGACACCAAGGCCTTGAAGGCGATCCTCGTCGTGCTTCTGTCGTGCTTGGAGTAGACGCCGATGATCCCCGAAATGGTGGACACCTCCGAGTGACTGTTCAGCAGGGGAGGGCCATGATCTTAAAAAGGCAACCCCGGCTGCTGCTGGCCGGCACCGCACGTGCCTCCAACGCCAACCACCGGTGCTGGCCGGGCTAGCATCGTCCAGCCAAGCCTCAGGCACCCAGAAGCCTGGTCGTGCCAACTTCCCTGTAGATCCGTCTCCTTATCATCAAGGTCCACAGAACAAACCCCGAGACCATGCTGGTTCCCGACACCACAAACCACTCAACGAGGAAGATCCAGAAAAGGGCCCGCTCCCGGGCCTTGAGGCCCCGCTCGCAAAGATCCCGCACCAGCTGGTTGCCCACTCTGATGTCGGCCAACGCCTCATCATACTGCCCGTCCAAGTACCCGTCCCTAGCCCTACGGACGACCCCCCGGTCGATCTCCAACATCTCCCCGTACAGCCTGCTCGTATCGGCCCCGAACTTCTCGGCAAACTCCAATATGGACACGAACAGGCCTCTGGCCTGGTGGTATTCCAAGAACTCTCTTCTGATGTGGATGGGGACCATGATATCCCCCGGAAGCTCTCTGCCGACCGAGTAGGTGACGATGTTGGCAAGGATGTCGATTGAATACAGGTTGTGGCAGAACCCGTAGGTCTCCCTGCTCCAGAAGGGATGGTCGAGGTCGTCGGCTGCCACCCAGCAGATGCCCCCGTTCTCGCCGAACCTCCATGAGACCATCCACGGCCACCCGAAAGGCACCAGATCGCCCCATATAAGCGTGCCGCTCCTAGGGACTATCTGCCCGCATCCGTAGGCCTGCACGTTCTCGACGCCCAGATCGACGAACGGGGTGAACACCGGGGGCATCCCTCTGCGGAAGGAGACCCTGTAGAACGCTGTGGACCAGGCCCACTGGTTAAAGGGCATCGACATCTCGTGCGGGACTACCTGCTCCAGCGTACAGGCCACAACGCTACCGTAATGGGGGCCGAAGGTCCAGAATGTGCCGCACCATCCCTCCCTAACCGAGTCCACCATGTCCGCAATCTGCTTCACGGTGAAAGGAGACATGTCGCTGTCAACGAAGAAGAGCATGGAGTACTCGTTCAGCTCCTCTCTGGTCCTAGGGAAGTATAGCCTGATGTAACGCTGAGCCTCCGAATGCGGTATCTCCCTGGTTTGGATCGGCGTGTAGTCAAACGCGGGATCCACGACGCAGAGGAGTATTACAGGGCAGGGAAAGATATCCCCCGCAAGGAGGATCCGCATGGGTTCCCTTACATCCCCAGCATCCGAAACCGGGGAAAACACGAAACCCAGGAATAGCCAGACCAGCACTAGCGGAACGATACGGACATCCCTTGTAGCCATCGATGGCCTTGAGAGGGATCGGTAGCTTTAATATCCTTTACACTCTCTGTTCGTTCCGAGATCCGTTCGTTTCCGCCCAGCCGCTTACTCGGCGCGAGGCGGGGAGGCGGGTCGCGGACGATGACCAACCGTGGACTGGATGGGAACTAGAGAAACCGCCGTCCTGGGAAACTTATTTTTGTAGAAGCGGGCCTGGGTCGCCGGGCTTGAATAATGGAGGACCAAGCATACGATGTATTGGTTGTGGGCGGTGGGCCGGTAGGACTGTACGCAGGCTTCAGGGCGGCCCTTCTGAATCTGCGAGTCCACATCGTTGATAAGGGAGGGAAGTGGGGCCGAGGGCATTTCGTGCCCAACTTCCACAACCTTCCGGCCCACCCGGGCGGAATATCTGGAAGGGACCTCAACTCCCAGCTCAGGAGGCGCCTCGCCGAGCAGGCCGACTATGCCAGCATGGACGACTTCGTGGTGGGAAGGCACCTTGAACGGAGTGAGGGCCTGTACGTGCTGAAGGCAGTTCACCATCCCAGCGGAGAGGACAGGAGGTATGTCTCCAGGGTGGTCATCATTGCGACCGGGATCGTTGACAGGCAGCCAATGATCGGTGGCGACATCAGACCGGTGTTTCCCTACGCCAACAAGGGCATCATCTGCTACTGTGAGATCTGTGACGGATACCTGGCCAGAGGCAAGGACGTGGCCGTGGTCGGTCACGGAAAGATCGCGGCGCTCATCGCCTTGGACCTCCTGCAGTTCCAGGCTAGAAAGGTGACCATACTCACCAACGGCAAGAACCTCTTCGAGGGAGACGACATGCAGCCGGGGGAGAAGGACGAACTCGCCGCCAGGCTGCGCTCCAAATACGTGGATGTAATCGGCCCGGAGATAGAGGGCCTCTTCGGGTTGGATCGGAGGCTCTTCGGCGTACGTCTTGGGGGAGGGAGTGAGGCGAGCTTCGATCTTGCATTCTCGGCCATGGGGATCTACCGGGTGAACAACGAACTTGCTGTCTCCATGGGCGGGAAGACGGACGAAGCGGGGTACATCGTGGTCGATGAGAACTGCCGCGTGGTAACGGCCGCCGGCGAGCCCATTCCGGGCCTCTACGCGGTGGGCGACGTGAACTACAACTGGAATCAGGTGCTCATAGGCTTCGGCGACGCGGACCGCGCAGTCATCCACGCCTGGAGCAGCTACCTGTGAAGCCCCAAACACTCACGGCAAAAAGTCCTCTTCGGCTATCTTCTTGGGCAGGTATTCGTCCGCCACGAAGGACAACGACTTGTAGGCCAGGGCCTGTTGCTCGATCCTGACCCCCTTCTTGAGCATGAGGTTAAGCTCGGTCTGCCATTCCTTGGTGTTGAACCATGGATAGGAGAGCTCCTCCTTCGCCCTTTTCTCGGCCTGCGGGTCAAGCTTCTCCGTGACTTTCTCGAGGCCGTACCTGTCGATGTCCGTCATCCGCATCCCCACGAAATGGCTATCCGGGCTCCCCAGACGCTCGGAGAGATATGCAAGATTTATCGAACCGCACTTGATAACGTTGTAGATGTAGTACCCGAAGGGATCGCCATCCGTGAAGACGTAGACGGGCAGGTCGAACTCGTTGGACAGCCTGTGGATCAGACGGCGGGCCCCCCTGCTTGCCTGGCCCCCCGTGGATATCAGCAGCGCGTTGTTCTTCTTGTCGTATTTCTCCTCCTTCAATCGGTCGCACATGGCGTTGGTCTCTATGACCAGAGCGTAGTCGGCCTCGACCTGCTTGATCGTCAGCCTCTCTATGTTGCTCGGGATGGCATAGCCACCGCTGCCCATCCTGGAACAGTCGATTATGTCTCCGGAGTCCTCGATGGTGATCCTTCCGTGGATGTACCCGCTTCTGTCCGCATTGAGGTGGAGCTGCTCCCGGAGGACGTCCAGCATCCTTTCGAGGTCCTCCACGCAGCCGTCGGACTCGGTCTGATCCTCGAACGTGTTCTCTTCCTTGGGGCCGGGCAGGCTGTGCTTGAGCTGATAGTAGAGTTCCCTGATGCTTGCTGTCTTGGACTCCTGGATGAGGTCCTTACACCGAGCGCCGATCATCAGGGTCTGCATGAACTTCCTCGTGTGGGCCAGGTTAAGGAAAATCCGTGAGCTTGCCTTTCCCCCCTGCTTCAGGAGGCGGCTTTCCTCCTCGTAGTACACGTTGCTCAAGCCCTTCGAGGGGTAGAGGAAGCTCGGCGGCTTGAGATTCTCGATCCTGTCGCATATCCCTGCCCCAAAATCGTGAAGCTTGTGGGCGACATCTAGGGTATCCTCGGCCAAAGGACATCACCGGTACTTGTTGATGAACCATATTTAAGCCGAGTTCTTCTTAATGCTATCCTGCCCCCAGGATGTGGGTCTTTCGACCTGAACGACAGGAGGGGCCACGATGACGACGACGATGTACAAAGCCATTGAGAAGGCTTGGGATAGGCCCGAGGATTCCTACGTTGGCGAACTCCTCAAGCAGAGAATGATTCGGTGGCGGAAGGAGCCCTCCATTGTCAAGGTTGACAAGCCGACGAGACTCGACCGCGCCCGTAAGCTCGGGTACAAAGCTAAGCCCGGATTCACCATTGCGAGAGCCCGGGTGAGGAGGGGAGGGCGAAGGAAGAGCCGGCCCAAGAAAGGCAGACGCCCCAGACGCATGTTGGTCCATCATCTCGCCCCCAAGAAGTCTCTGCAAAGGATCGCGGAGGAAAGGGTCAACAGGAGGTTTCCCAACCTAGAGGTGCTCAACTCCTACTGGGTCGGAAGCGATGGCCAAAGTAAGTACTTCGAAGTTCTGCTTGTAGACACCCACCACCCCGCAATCAGCCTTGACCCCGATATCAACTGGATCTGCGACAAGAGCCATAGACGCCGTGCTTTCAGGGGACTGACCTCAGCCGGGCGTAAGGGCCGGGGTTTGAGAGGGACGGGAAAGGGTCACGAGAAGGCTAGGTGACCTCCCGGATCGCACCGGAATGAGCCGTGATGGCCAGTCAATACCTCGATCTCTTGGCCTGTCCCATCGGGGCAGGCGGGATCGACACACCGGCACGCCTCCAGTGGACCGCGGCTGAACTTGGGTATTCCACTCTAGGTATCTTCCGATCCCGCGGATTCTGGGACCCCAGCGCCTCCGCCCCCGTCCCCGGGATCAGGACCCTGTTCGTCGCCGACGATGGCTCCAAAAACGCCAAGAAAGCTGACCTCAGGATCGCGGGGGGCAGGGCGGCAAGGAGATCGGCCGGCTCGGGCACCGCCGACTACATAATCCCGGACACCGATGATGTTGTGGCCCTCAGATTCGCCGCAGAGAATCAGGTCCCGGTCGCATACGCATTTTCGGATCTGTTGAAGGAGAGGCTGACGAGAAGGTCGGCATTGATCCGCAGATGGATCTCCATGCACAGGGACTGCAGGAGATTCGGATGCCGGGAGCTTGTCGTTTCGGCCGCGGATGACAGCTACCTCATGCGGGATCCGCGGGATATCGCGTACACTCTCTCCGCCTGTCTGGGAATAGCGTTTGAGGAGACGATCGACTGGGTTACCTCCGCACCTGAGAGCGTCGTTCAAGAAGCAATGGAGCGCAGGGGACTGACATGAGGACCAAGAGGCGGTACCTGGCATTCGAGATCATCGGAGCGGGCAAGTTCGACGAGGGAAGCGTGCGCAACAGCATTGTGAGAAACCATCTCAGGTTCGCGGGCGAGAAATGCTTTCAGCTTTCCTCGCCATGGCTCGTCTCATTTTCGGCCGAGACCCAGAGAGGGGTTCTGAGAACCAACCTCGCCGGCTTGCATGAAATCAGGGCATCGCTCGCCCTGACGACCGAGATAGACGGCTGCCCCGTGATCATCAGGACGCTGGGCGTATCGGGGACCATTAGGGCTTGTGAGGATAAATTTATTAGAAAATCGAGGCCCAGCGTGCTCGAAAGAGCGGAAAGAAGACATGAAGAGGAAGATCCGGGGAGAATCGGGAGACTGGCTGCAATCAAGGCGCTCGTCCCGGGATCCACTGTCAAGATCTGTCGCAGAGAGTTCAGGCTCAAACAGGTTTTCGCTGATGGCAGAATCGACCTAGAGAGCGATGACGGATCCTTTGGGTTCACTATCCTAGATTTTCTTGGATCGGGCCTCGACAGCGAGGAGTAGGTTTGTCATCACCACTTCAGTGCGAGGGCGTCGGGAGATCCCCGCATCCCCAGCCAAACGGCGCATGCATGCCTTGGAATTGTGTGGGAACCGATCTAGCCCCCGGCCCGAAAGACCGGGCCCTGCCCCATCTCCGCCCCGCAACGATTATGCGAAGAGATTCCTTCTACGGAGGGTTGAAGCTGTGGTGAAGGTGGACGATGCCGTCGTTGCCAGGCTCGTGTCGCACGGTTCCAACTTCGAATTGCTCGTCGATCCCTACCTGACGCCGAAGGTCAGAAGAGGCGAGCACGTCGCCTTGGAGGATCTGCTAGCGGTCAGAGGGGTCTTCAAGGATGCCAAGAAGGGAGACAGAGCCTCCGAGGACAGGATCAAAGAGGTCTTCGGCACCGAGGACTTGGAGCAGATCGCCAAGAGGATAATCAAGGATGGCGAGATCCAGCTCACGACCGACCAGAGGAGGGCCCTGGTGGAGGAGAAAAGGAAAGGGATCGTCTCTTTCATCTCCAGAAATGCGGTTGACCCCAGAACCGGAATCCCCCATCCACCGCTCCGGGTCGAGAAGGCGATGACCGAGGCCAGGATAAGGGTTGATCCTTTCGATAGCGTCGAGAACCAGGTGAAGGAGATCGTGAAGGATCTCAGGGTAATCCTGCCCATCCGGTTCGAAGTTCGAGCAATCGCTGTGAAGATTCCCCCAGAGTACACGGGTAAGGCTTACGGGCATGTCAAAGCCTTTGGGGAACTGAGGAAGGAGGAGTGGCAACGAGATGGTTCCTGGGTCGGGATCATCGAAATCCCGGTGGGAGTCGAGCAGGATTTCTACTCCATGCTGGGAAGGTTGACCTCCGGCGAAGCCGAAACGAAGATTATCGAGAGGAAATAGGTGGATCGCATGACGGAATCGGACAACAGAACCTTGGTGATCCCAGGAACCCTCATCGCCAAAGGCAGGTACAGGCTGGAGGAGGGCGTCTTCCGGGATGGAGATGAGATATACTCCTCCGTGATAGGTCTGGTCGACCTCCGAGGCAATTCAGCGAGGGTGATCCCCCTCGAGGGGCCCTACATCCCCAAGCCGGGGGACAGGGTAGTGGGTCTGGTGACCGAGGTCCAGTTCCTTGGATGGATGGTCTATGTTCGTAGCCCCACTCCCGGCATCCTCAGGGTATCCGAGGTGCCCTACAACTTCGACGTCATCGGAGGCAGTCTCGAGGACATACTCAAAACGGGAGACCTGGTCTACGCAGAGGTCATCAGCGTGAACGAGGTCATGCAAATCAGGCTCAGCATGCAGGAGCCCGAGCTGAGGAAACTTGTGGGTGGAAGGGTCTTCACCATGAGCCCGGCGAAGGTGCCCCGCGTGATCGGGAGAAAGGGATCCATGATCTCCATGCTGAAGCGTGCCATAAGCCGAGAAATACTGGTGGGTCAGAACGGCATAGTATGGGCACGCTGCAGCGATCCCAAGAAGGAGGATCTGCTGCGAAGGATACTGGAGAAGATAGACGCCGAGGCCCATACTTCAGGCCTCACGAATAGAGTGAAGACCCTTCTGATGGAGGAGACAGGAATTGGAGAAGCCGAAGAAGCTGATGGTGGACGGAAAGCGCCTCGACGGACGAGGCCCAGACGAGCTTCGACCCATTAAGATGAGGGTGAGCCCCCTCAAGAGGGCCGATGGGTCCAGCTATGTGGAATGGGGCAAGAACAAGGTCATGGCTTCGGTCTACGGACCCAGGGAGACCCATCCCAGACACTTGCAGGAGTCCGACTCCGCGATACTGCAGGTGAGATACAGCATGGCATCCTTTTCGGTCGAGGACCGAAAGCGTCCCGGACCCGATAGGAGATCGACCGAGATATCCAAGGTGACCAAGGAGGCCCTAATGCCGGCGCTCTTCTTGAACCTCTACCCGAGATCCAGCATAGACCTCAACATAGAGGTGCTGCAGGCCGATGCCGGGACCAGATGCACGGGGATCAATGCCGCTTCGCTGGCGCTGGCCGATGCTGGCATACCCATGAGGGATCTGGTCGTGGCAGTAGCTGCGGGCAAGGTCGACGGAGAGGTCTGTCTTGATCTGGACAAGTACGAGGACAACCTTGGCGATGCGGATATGCCGCTGGCTGTGATGCCCCGCAAGAGGCTGATCACCCTTCTGCAGATGGATGGGGAGATGACTGAGGAGGAGTTCTCCAAGGGGCTGGATTACGCCCTGGGCGTGGTCGACCGACTTCATGAGCTGCAGAGGACCGCGTTGATGGATCGTTACAGGGGGCAGTGATCGCATGGCGGAAGTGCTGGAACAGGTCAAGAGGGAGAGCATTCGTGGCCTGGTCGCCCAGGGCAAGAGGCCCGACGGAAGAGCATTCGATGAGTATCGACCGATCACCTACGAGACCGATGTGATATCGACGGCGGAGGGCTCCTGCCTCCTGCGGCTTGGAGACACTCAGATACTTGTGGCGGTGAAGACCTCATTCGGAGAACCCTATCCCGACTCCCCCGACCAAGGCGTATTGATAACTTCGGCCGAACTTGTCCCCATGGCGGCCCCCGAGGTAGAGTCCGGACCGCCCTTGTCCAATGAGAAGTACATAGAGATCGCCAGGGTGGTTGATCGCTCCGTCAGGGAATCCAAGATGATCGACATGGGCAAGCTCTGCCTTGAGCCCCGGAAGTCGGTTAAGGTCGTCTTCCTCGACATACACATACTGGATGACAGCGGAAACCTCATCGATGGGGCCACGCTGGCGTCCCTGCTGGCCCTGCGAACGACCAAGTCCAAGAAGACGGTGTACAAGGACGGCGAGGTGGTCACGCTCGAGGAGACGGAGCCTCTGCCCATCAGCCGAACGCCGGTGGCATGTTCGGTCGCCAAGTTCGGAGATTCCCTCCTAGTGGACACGACTCACGAGGAGGAGATCGCCATGGACAGCAAGATCGTCTTTGGCCTGGATGAGGAAGAACATATTAGAGCCATCCAGAAGACCGGGGTTGGGCCATGGTCCAAGGACCATATACAGGCAGCCCTTGAGCTGGCCAAGAAGACCGTGGCGAACCTCAGGAAGAGCCTGGACTTGGAGGCGAAGAGTTGAAGACCAAGAAGGTTGGATCGTCGGGGCGACTGGGTGCCAGATACGGCTGGAAGCTGCGGAAACAGGCCCGCGCCGTGTATGACAAGTCCAGGGCGACCTACGAGTGCCCCCAATGCGGCAGGATGGCTCTAAGGAGAGCCGGGACGGGAATGTGGAAATGCTCCAAGTGTGGAAGCATCTTCGCTGGCGGGGCCTACTCTCCCGGGGCGACTTTGACGGGCGCCCGCGCTGAAGCAAGTGGGTAGAACCATGGAAGAGCCGAAACCCCGGTACAAGTGCCGGAACTGCGGAAGGCTGGTCAGCCTCAAGGAGGGAGAGCCTGTCAGGTGCAACTACTGCGGCTACAGGATTCTCTACAAGATCAGGCCTCCCGAGAGACCAAAGAGGATCAAGGCAAGGTAGGATCTTGAGGTGCCACGTGGAGATGCGCTTCAAAGACGACAGATCCGCATCGTCCATACTCGGTGCGATAATGCCGGAGCAAGCCTCAGCGCCGTCCGGACGAACCCGGGTCGCCCTGAGCAGAGAGGGGAACCGGGTGGCCCTTGAGATCACCTCCCATGATCTGACGAGCATGAGGGCCGCCGTGAATTCCTACCTAAGGTGGTTCATACTCGCCCGAAGGATGGCCGAGATTGCGGGAGAAGGTTGAATATGGAAAGCGAGCTACCCCAACAGCTCAAGCATCAGCTTGGGCAGTATCAACAGATCAGACAGCAGTATCAGGAGATAGCCCTCCAGAAACGACGGCTGGAGACCCAGCTGAGCGAGGCCAAGACCGCCTCGGAGGAACTGGACAAGCTACAGCCCGATGACATCGTCTACAAGAGCGTCGGCAACCTGATGATGAGAGTCGACAGGGACGAGGCCAAGAAGGAGCTTGCGGAGAGGATCGAGACCCTCGACCTAAGGATAAAGGTTCACCAGAGGCAGGAAACCAAGATCGTCAACCGTATGAAGGAGATGGAGACCAAGCTGCGCAGCATGACCGGAGGACAGGAACGGGCAGCCCCGGCCGGATGATAGATGGACTTCGAAGATCTTCTGAGGCTTGTGAGCAGATCGGACACCATAGCGATAAGAACCCACGAGAACGCCGATGCCGATGCGATGGGTTCCTGTCTTGCCCTCAAGCTCATCCTGGAGGAGATCGGAAAGAGACCGATCGTGATCGCCCCTACGGTGAGCAAGATAGGCAAGGTGCTGATCGAAAGGTCGGGGCAGTGCGTGGCCAGGTCCGAGCCCTCCGAATCCTTCGACCTTGGCATCTTCGTGGACGCACTGCCGCGACCGGGGGTGAACGACAGGGAGCTCGCCGTGATAGACCACCACCAGGGCGGGGAAGCTGCAGCGGCGGCCTTCGCCTTCACCTCAACCCAGTACGCCTCCACCTCCGAGATGATCTTGGAGTTCGCCGAGTACCTCATGTCCAAGGGCATTCTAGCAGGGATAAAGCCGGGGGTCGCGGTGCAGCTCCTCTCCGGCATTTTGGCCGATACCTCGGATCTGAAGCTCGCCGTAAGATCGACGCTGGAACGAATAGCGCGCATCAGTGCTTCAAGTGGCGTGGAGATCAGGGAGGTCTTCACATTTCTGAAGACGCCACTTGATCCCTCTCTGAAGATGGCATGTCTGAAGGGCGCGTCCAGGATGGCCATCAAGACCAGCCGCGGCTACATCATAGCCACCACCCAGGTGAGCAGCTTCCAGGGAGACGTAGCATCGAGCCTCATCCATCTGGGGGCCGACATCGCCTTCGCAGCGGGCAGGAAGAAGAAGGTATTAGCCCTCAGCGGAAGGGCCAGGATGGATCTCGTTGGTAAGGGGTTCAATCTCGCCCAGATAATGCAGACCGTGGCATCTCGAACAGGGGGGGAAGGCGGCGGCCACGCAGGTGCGGCCGGCCTGAGGAATGAGGGGGAGCCCGAGGATGCTCTGAGGCTGTGCGTGGCCGAGACCAAGAAGGTTCTTCGCCAACTCGGCCTCCTGAAGCAGAAGACTGAACCCATGCTCGGTAATCTTAATTAGCAAAAGCGGCGCACTGCAGACACCGGAATCCAGGGGCGGTGGGATGGATCGCACAGACCTTCTGGCCTTGATCATATTGCTCCTTGGAGTATTCCCTGTCCACAGCAAGGTGGACCCTGAGACGAACAGATTCAACGTCCTGCTGTTCGGCGAGGGCTGGTCGTTCACCCCGAACATACTGATGACCGACCCCAAAATCATAGCTGTCAACATCCCCGCCGGCGATGCCACCCACGCGGCCTATATGGATCGCTTCATGAGGATCTACATGCCGAGGAACTACCAGGACTGGGTGTCTCGAGTCGACGTCTTCATTCTCTCGGACCTGGTACCCTGGGGATTCGAAAACCATCACTTCGTATGGATGAGGCAGTCCATCGAGGAGGAGGGAACGGGCATGATGCTCAGCGAGATGGGATGGTACGGGATAGCAGACTGGACCGGGAACGCCTGCGAGGACTGGACCCACACCGTGCTATACGATGCCTATCCTTGCGACATGGTCCTGGGAGAGCAGAATCTGCCGTGTGCCTACCTCGACATAGTGACCCATGGCCCGTTCATCGACCTGCCGATGTTGGAGCAGATCGCATTCGCGGACAAGCAGGGCATCCACCTACCCAGACCCGGGACCATAGCCTGGGCGGTCTACAGGAAGGGCCGCGAAGCAGCGATACTCAGCCGGCGCTATGGGGAGGGGATGGCGCTTGCCAACTCCATGGGAATCGAGCGATTCATCCAGCCCTACTACGAATGGAAGTACTACAAGGACTACTTCATCAACCATGTCTACCTGGCCGGGGGAGTTGAGATCCCGGAGGACCTTGAGCTGGTGCACCGGGTGAGGGAGCAGCTGGAGACCTTCAGGGATCAGAGAGCGTTCGTCATCGGCATGATCGACTTCATCGACAGGTTCGGGGCCAACACCCGACCTGTGGAGTTGATGCTGGCCGAAGCGACCCCCATGCGGAAGATGGCTGAAGGCCTCTACATCGACCAGCGATACGATGAGGCAAGCGAGGTTCTCCGAGATGCTTCGTCCATGTTTGACCGGATCAACGCGAAGGCAACCGAGCTGAGAGACCAAGCCCTGCTCTGGGTATACGTCATCGAATGGTCGGCGGTGTCGGCAACGTCCCTCGTCACCGGGGTCGTCATATGGGCCCTGATGGTCCGTAGGAAGCTTTACCGGGAGGTAGCCGTGACCCGGGGTACGCCACGCGAGGCGGATCGGCAATGAAGGGCGCGAGAAGCCTTGCCGGAGTCGTCATGATAGCACTTCTGGTCTCGACGCTTGTGACCGCCTTCATGGTCGGGGAGGAGGGCTCCTACGCAATAGTGAAGGCCGAGTATGGGGTCTCGGGGCGCAGCAGGGTGGTTTCGGGGATCACGTTACTCGCCAAGCGGTCAATGGGCTCCTTGCGGCTTTCCCACTTCGCCCTCGTGAACCGCACCGACCTGGTGCAGGACCGGATATGGGAGGGAGAACCCGCCGAGATCTGCGAGCAGGTGCCGAGCATCAAGAGCTACTTGGACACGTCGAGGGCCGTCGGGATCGAACCCCAGATCAGCCAGTTTTCCATGGAGCTGACCCACTGGTTGGACCATGATACCAAGGTCAGGAAGAAGTACGAGGCGTACCTATACGACTTCTCCGAGATCGTATTGCATGCCGTGCCAGAAACGATCATGCACTCCTTACAGAGGCCGGTCTACGGCAGAGGCCACCTTTGGGACTACTACGACGCCTTCGCCTGCCTCTTCGATGAAAACCGGAAACTCGCATACTTCTACATCGGAGTGGCTGACTTCTACATAAATCGGGTAATCAGCATCGAGGAGTTGACAGTGCAGAGAAACGACGACAGGTCGACCTACTACGGAGTCACGGGGGAAGGCGAGATCATGCAGGGAGTGCTGTCAACTCTGGGTGTTCCGCCTCGAGGGATAGCTCGGTTCGAAGATGTCAGACGAAACGACATGCTGTCGGTGGTGATGTCCATCGACTCGAGCAAGATGCCCCTAAGGGACGGAACCTACAGCCGGGCCATCACCGAGGTGATGCAGATCATACAGATCAGCGAGAACGAGGTCGAGCCGGAGTACATAGTGAACGCGTTTGATCCCCCCAGGCCGGCGCCCAAGACTTAGGCGAGGCTGGCGCGGGGAGCTAATCCCGGCTGATCTTAGGCGGGATCTCCCCGCCCCCGAGAAGCACCACACGACTGGATGCAGACTCGTCCAGCTTCCGGTACCCGGACTTGGCGGATATTTCGTCTGCAAATCCGGCGATATCTCCGAAAGACGGCATGTTACCAATGCATAGCCTGTACCTCGACCACCCGACGAACATGTAGGCCTTGACTTCCACGAAGTCTGGACGCGCCTTCCGTATCAGCTCGGAGTATCTCCCAGCCTCCACCATGTTCAGGCCGCGGACCATCGTCAACCGAATCACCGTTCGGCACCGGAAGGATTGCACCAGCTCTAGGCTGTCCTGGATCGACTTCCACGAGCCCTTGACCAGGGGGCGGTTCACCTCCAGATGCAGGGGCTCCGTCGGGGCTGACAGGGAGACGTAGAGCTGGGTCGGCTCCCGGGACAGGTCCGACAAGGCCTTGGGGAGCGAACCATTAGTGACAAGGAATGCGGTCATCCTTCTCTTGCGGTACTCATCGATCAGCTCGCCCAGTCGAGGGTAGAGGGTGGGCTCCCCCGCTAGGGATATCGCGGCGTGCGTGGGGTCGCATGCCTCGTGAAACTTGCCCCGGTCGACGATGTCCGGCACCCCTCCGTATCCGCTCACAAGCTTCCGGTGGGCTTGGACCGACCCGTCGACTATCTCGGAAGGATCGTCCGGATCGGCGATGTACGTGCTGTCGGTCAGGTCGACTGGTCGCCAGCAGTAGATGCACTTGAAGGTGCAGTTGGCCACCGCCGGGGACATCTGGAGGCAACGGTGGGATTCTATCCCGTAGAACTCCTCCTTGTAGCAGTGCCCCTCCCCCCTGAGGCTCTTGCGAAGCCAGTGACACAGCTTCACGCCCGAATGTCGCCCGACCAACCCATAGCCCTGTTTGCGCAGGGTGCTGTACATCGTCTCGTGCATGGGGCAGGATCCTTCAGTAGCCAACAAAGCTCCCTCGATGCTTCGGTCATATATGTTCCCTGGGAACGCTTGACGCTTGGCCACCATCGGTCGCATCTCCTGAGCCGAAAAGACTTAACTACGGCGCAGGCATCCAAGTACCAACTTTGTCAGAGGATGCGGAGTCCATTCACGAGATGCTCAAGCAAAAGGACCAGGCCAGGGAGACATCCATCAAGAGGACCCGAGCGCTGATAAGGGCCTGCGGGGAGGGTATTCGGCATCTGCACAGGGGAAAACGGCAGGAGGCTGAGGAGCGGGCTAGGATTGCGGGCCAGATCGCGGCAGAGCTGCGCGGAGATCTTGAGACCCACCCCGACTTGCTTCACTCCAACTCGGTCGAGTCGGCCATGGCTGAGTACGCCGAGCTGATCGTTGTCATGAAGCTCCTTACGGAGAGAAGGATGCCGAGCTTCGCCGAGATCGGGGTATCCCCGGCATCGTACCTGAACGGCCTGGGCGATGCCATAGGCGAGATCAGGAGGCATATCCTGAACCTCCTTCGCAAGCGGCAGACCAGGGACGCCGAGGACTACCTGGAGATCGCAGAGACGATGTACGAGATGCTCCTCGGGTTTGACTACCCGAAGGCAATCGTGGGGGATCTGAGGAGAAAGCAGGATGTGGCCAGAAGCCTCTTGGAGAGGACTAGGGCTGACGTCACAAATGCGGTCCTCCAAGCCGACTTCCTGCAGAGGCTGCAGAGCAAGAAGAAGTGAAGAGCGTGGCTCCCTGGAACCCCGAGGACATCAGGGATAAGGCCGAACGGGACTTTGAGGCCGCCTGGCTCGAAACCGGGTGTCTGGTCAACCTGGAAGGGGAAACCCTCCGGGCACCCAGAAGGAAGGGGAGACCCCATGCCATTGAGACGGCCCGTCAGCGGATACGTAGCATCCTGCTTAGACTTGGATTCGACGAAGTGATAACGCCGCTCATCTGGGAGGACGAACACGTCAAGAAGCAGTACGGTCCGGAGGCCGCGTTGATACTGGACCGGTGTTACTATCTGGCCGGTCTCCCCAGGCCTGAGATAGGCCTGTCCCAGACCAAGCTGAAGCAGATAGAGAGGGTAGTGCCGGGTTTCCAAGCGGTGGATCGGCTGGCAGAGCTTCTCAGAGAGTACAAGGCCGGCAGGATAGAAAGCGACGACTTCATCGGGGAAATGGTCAAGCGCCTGAACCTGCCCGAGGAGAAGGCCACGGAAATGATCGATAAGGTCTTCGCGGAGCTTAAGAAGCTCCAGCCGGTGCCCACCAATCTGACGGTCCTGTCACACTTCACGACCGCCTGGTTCCCGATCCTGGCCGAGGTGCTTGAGAAGAAGGTGCCACCGGTCATGCTCTTCACAACCGGGATCCGCATGAGGCGCGAACAGCGCGAGGATGCAACCCATCTCAGGAGCCACTACAACGCGTCCATCGTCGTCATGGATGACGGGTTCGCCTTGGACGATGGGAGATCTATGGCCCGGAAGATCATCCGAGCCCTGGGATTCCGCACCATCACCTTCGCCAGGAAGGAGGCCACCTCGAAGTACTACGCCCCCAAGACCGAGGAGGAGGTCTTCGCCGTCCACCCCTCCATGAAGAAGGATGAGGGCGATCTGGGCATGGAGATCGCCGACTTGGGGATGTACTCCCCGGTGGCTTTGGCCCGCTACGGCATTCCCTACCCCGTCTTCAACATGGGCCTCAGCATCGGGAGACTCGCCATGATAGCGGAGGGCGTATCCGATCTTAGGGACCTCACATATCCCGAGATCTACCTTCCTCCCTCCTTCACCGACGAGGAGATGGAGAAGAGTCTGAGGCCGGCACGCTCGCCCAGGACTGCTCGCGGCAGGAATATATCCGACGCGATCGTCGAGGTCGCGGGCAGGCAGGCCGACGCCCCGTCCCCGTGCAGATTTCAGGCATGGGAGGGCAGATTGGCCAAGCGCCACGTCTCGGTGGATTTGGTGGAAACGGAAAGCGGGGTCAAGCTCATAGGCCCGGCGGGTTTCAACGTACTGAGAGTGCGTGATGGAGACATCTTGGCTCTCCCTCCAGAGAAGGAGGGTTACCGAGCCGAGGGGCTGACGTACCTCCGATGTCTGGCCGATTATGTGGCCGCCCAGATGGAGAGAGAGGCAGCGGAGGGGCTGCTGGGCACCAGACAGGTCAGAGTCGGGAACGTCCGCTCCGCCTCGGATATCTCTCTCTCAATTCCAATGGCGATAAGGAGATACGTGGAATCCAACAACAAAAGGATCGATATCCGGGGACCGATGTTCACCACGGTGGAGTACACGATTCGGTGAGATTCAGGCCAGGGGAACGAAGTCGTCTACCTTCCTCTGGTAAATCCTGTCTTGGAGGACCTTGCTATTCCTGATCCAAGTCGCCAGGTCTATGTCCAGCCTAGAGGCAATGTGCGAAAGCGCCCCGTGGAGCGTGTCGAAGCCTACATAGCGGCCTTGCACCGCGTTCCTGACGTTCTCCCTGACGTTCCACACTCCCACCGGCATGATATAGCCAGGATGGCTCTCCCTCAAGATGACTACCGAGGCCTGCCTCCTCTCGCGGTCAAGCTGCTCGCATGTGGCAAGCCTGGCAGCGTAGTAGCAGCCCCCTATCTCGGCGTAAGTCGTTCTGCCCCTGAAGCCCTCAGAGGAGGAAAAAATGGCTACTCTGGTTCCCGAAGGATTCCATGCGGTGTTGGGGTACCATGCCTCCACCAGCTCATAGCTCCACGCCGAGGGAAGCATGAGGACCTCGAAGCGGTTATCCAAAGACCAGGACTCGTAGACCCTGTACTCGTTCACGAGAGGATGTCGTCTAACCCTCTTCACGAGGTTCTTGGAGAGCATGCTGTCCACGGCTGTTATGCTCCAGCGAGTTGGCACAAAGCGCCTTGCCTCCTCCTCGCCGAAGGCCCCGACGCTGAAGGCCCTCTGTATCTTCGAGACGTAGACCCCGTCGCCGTACAGATCAAGGATCGCGGGGAGGGCTTTCAGGTCCGAGTCGAAATGCGCCTTCTCGATCTTGGGGTCCAAGCGGTAGGTCCCAAGGTTCATGCTCTTGATCGGTGCCGAGGGGCCGAAGGGTTGGATCTCGTCATCCAGAATAATCCTCCCGGAGGGCTTCTTGGCGAACTCAGCGTCAACCTCCGCGGGTCCCCTGGCCATGGCCAGTTCCCTTGTCATCTCCACGACCTTCCCCCCGGAGTCCACCTGGCGTACATCAACTCCTCTCTTTCCCCGTACGAGCCTGAACCGGAGATCGACGATCTCATCGATGGTCTTACCAAGCCACAGCTCGGGAGTGTCCATCACCGAGGTGTCGCCGTGGTCGGGGGGGATCAGGGGCCCCACCAAGACCTTCGGGTATCCCATGCGTCCCACGAAGACCCCCGGCGGTGAGGCGCCCTCCATCTCAAGCCGGTCTACCGACGGGGCGATCCTCGTCTGGGCATAGAACCTGACCATAATGGGGCATCGCGTCTTGCCGCAGAGCAGCTTGGCACCCCGGCACAGGATACACCTTGCATCGCTCTTGGAGCTGGGGATCCTTCCGGTCTCCATGTAGGGAGGGGACCCCGCCTTTATCGCCCTCAGTATCCTGGGTGTCTCGGGATCACTCATCGCAGTTGCCAGACGGACATCGCCCAGATTTAAATCGGACCCGTCCACCCTTCCTACTGGCAGGCCTTGAGCATCTGGCGCCTGAGCTTGTTGTGGTCACCGATCTCCTCTGCCCACTTGGTGAACTCGTCCAGAGTGACGGTCCTGCCCCTCAGTTTGGATAGATACGCGGCGCCCACGATAGCCATGCTCTGCAATCCGACATCCTCGTCGGTGATCGATCGCTGCTTGCGCAGGATGCACTGGACGAAGTTGTTCAGCTCGCCCCAGGTCCCGCTGATCTGGGGTATCTTGATTCTCCTCTGGCCGTAGCCGTAGATGTCCATGACGATGTCCCCGGCCTCCTCGTGTGCCGAGCCCTTCTCGGCCTGGATGAAGGATCTTAGGAAGGTCCAGCTCCAGCTTGCCTCAACCAGTGCCAGAGATGTGTCGCCGGTTGCGTTCTCGTAGATTATCTTCACGTGGGCGTGGTCCTCGACCTGGACCTTCTGGTAGAACCCGCCGATCATCCGCCAGGGATACTTGATGCCCAGCTTGACCGCCTTGACCCTGGCCGGCCTCCAGTCATCGAAGCCGAGCAGATACCAGCTCCCGGTGATGGGATGTATGCCGTTGTCAAGAAGAGTGCCGCCGCCACCCAGATCCGGGCTCCAGAACCACTCCTTGCCCTCGGGTCCGCCGTGTCCCTCGGAGTGCATGCCCACCAGTGGGACGCCGAGATCCTCCTTCAGGAGCTTCTGGAGGGTGTACCGGTAACCGTCGTAGCACCAGTTCTCGTTATGCTGGTAGAGGCTCCCCGTGTCCTTGGCGGCCTCGGCGATGGGCTTTGCTTCCAGGTAGTTGCGGCACATGGGCTTCTCGGCGCATACGTGTTTGCCAGCCTTGAGCAGATCGATGATCATGTCTCTTGCAAAGGGCGGGGTGCAGACGTCCACCATGGTCACGTCGTCATCCCTGACGATCTCCTCGATGGTTGTATATACCTTGGGCAGTGGCAGCGACTTGGCGGCCTCCCCCATCGCCTCGGCCCTGATGGATTCGTACCTCTTCACGGCGGCCTCGGCCATGCTCTTGTCGACGTCGAACACGCCGACGAAATCCAGCTGCGGTATCCTGAGATACTGGGGCATATGCGCGCCCTGGAAGATCCCGCCGGTCCCTATGGCGGCTAGACCCACGCGTTCGCTCATACAATCACCGAAAAGCCCGCGGCGGCTTCGGCCCTCCCGGACCGGGGTCACGTATTAAAGTGTATCTTGATGGGCTGCGGGACCGGAAAGGGAGACGGTCGGCTTGTCAGCTTGTTTGTTTGCGAAAAGATATATAATGAATGTCCTGAAGCCAGATTCGGGCGTTACCTGGGCCGGTGGCCTAGCTAGGACAGGGCGGCAGCCTCCTATCTCTTCTTTGGAAGAAAGCTGCAAGCCGCGGGTTCAAATCCCGCCCGGCCCGTCCGAGAGGATCACGATTCCGCAGGTTCCGTTGGTAGGTCAGAATCCTCGTTATGGAACGGGTTCCTCACTTTTCTGACTCTCAACAGCACATTGATATCGGTCCCTGCCCACCCTCTGTCATGGACAAGCTCAAGGTCGGGCTGGCCGGTGCCCCCAGGGGCAGTGGCTTCGTCGGGGTCTTCCGGTCGATACGGGAGACCGAGGTCACCAGCATATGCGACGTAGACGCGAAGCGTCTGACCGAGATCGCCGACAGGCACGGCATCCCCGCCAGATACACAGACTACGACCAGATGCTTGAGAAGGAGGATCTTGACATCGTAGTAATCGGCACGCCCATGCAGTTCCACGTTGCCCAGTCGGCGGCCGCGCTCAAGCGCGGCATCAATGTCTTGAGCGAGGTCACGGCTGCGGTATCCCTAAGGCAATGCGAAGAGCTGGTGAGGACCGTCAGGGAAAGCGATGCCAAGTACATGATGGCCGAGAACTACTGCTACAGGAAGCCCGTGGTCCTTGTGGGCGACATGGTCAGAAAGGGTCTCTTCGGCGAGGTGTACTTCGGGGAGGGTGAGTACGTCCACGATGTGAAGCACATGCATCACGATGCCCAAGGCAGGCACACTTGGAGAACCATCTGGCAGGTTGGCAAAAGGGGCTGCACCTACGGAACCCACAGCCTAGGGCCGGTCCTGGAGTGGTTCGACGACAAGGTCGCCTACGTGACCTGCGAGGGATCAGGCGTTCACACGAACCCCGAACACCCCCATGACGACACTGTGATCATGATCTGCAGGACGAAGAGGGAATCGCTGATCAAGATCCGCCTGGACATGATGTCGAACCGTCCGCACAACATGACCTACTACTCCATACAGGGCACCAAGGGATGCTACGAATCCCCCAGGGGCTTCGGGGACGAGCACAAGGTCTGGCTGGCCGACTACTCGGACGGGAAGGTGGAGTGGAGGTCTCTGTGGGACTTCGAGCAGGAATACTTGCCGGAGATGTGGAGGAATCCCTCGGAGGAGGCTCTGCGAGCCGGCCACGGAGGCGGCGATTACTTCGAGATCAGGGATTTCGTGGACAGCATATTGTCAGATTCCACTCCCAGAATCGACGTGTATAGGGCCATGGACTTCACCGTGCCGGGGCTTGTATCCGAGAAGTCCATCCTGAGCTATGGAAGGGCCTACACGGTCCCGGACTTCCGGAGGTGGGATGGGGAGGAGGACATCGAGGACCTGGTGCTGCCCCTTAGCTAGTTGGCGTGGTGCTCGTGGCGGGTGCTGATTCATGATCGGTTTCGCAGATCTCCTTCCTCCTACCAACTCCCGAAAGGCATGTGCATGGCTCCGCAGACCGAGATATGCTCTAGGCCTTGGATGGACCCCGCTGCCATCTCAACCCCAGGGTAGATCCGCGGAGACGCTGACCGGCCAGTTCCCTAGGAATCGTTCCCCAATTCGACCGCAACTGGGCCGAAGAAGTCGACATCAAGCCGGTAGTCACCAGAGGCACTGTGGCGGATTTCTGACAGGAAGACGAAGTAGCAGCTGGCTATGCCCTCTGGGGGGCTCAACAGCTTGAAGGGGTAGTCAAGCTTCACCTCGACGCTCCCGAGTGGGGAGACTCACGGCTGAAAGTGTAGCCGCCTGTCTTGGATACGGTTAGTGCCTCCGCAGCCACCTCGCCGATTATCCCCCTTACACCTTCCATGCCGAATCCGCACAGGGCTTGGGCCACGCGGACGAGTTCCTGGGCGTGTTGCAGCTCCTCCTGCTCATAGACAAAGGCATGCACGGTGCATGTCAGGAGGTGGTCGATCGGCCCGTAGCCATAGATCCCGCCCTGACAAGGGTTGTGTGCGCTCGTCAGGTCATACCGGATCGTGACGTTGCAGTAGCGGTCATGGAACACCGCGCTGAACCCGGCCCACTCGTCATACACGTCATCGTCATGCCCGGGTGGGAGGTCTATCTCGGCGTCTTCGCCGCTCCTCCTCCTGCCTCTCCTGATAGCCTCGACCACCTCGACGAGGATGTCGAAAGCCTCGGTTCCAATCCTGCCCCTGAGTTCTTCGATGAGCATGTTGATCCTTCCCTCGACCACGGCCCTCACCCTCTCAATCATCAGGGCGGGGGTAAGGTCCTCTACGGCGAACTTGACCACCTTGCCAGTCGTATGGATGATTCCGCCGACGGACGAGGAGTCCGTCGATGCCTACGCAGAGAAGATGACCGAAACCCCGGCAGAGCCAGATACCTAACATGTAACAGCTCGCTAGGCCTTCCGAGTTCCCACCTTCACGGTCTTCCACGCCACAGCGGTGCGTCCCGCCATGTCCGAGGTGGCGCATCGAATGCGATACGTCCCTTCCGAATCGAGGATGAAGGGAGCCTCTATGGTTGTTGTCCGGCCGTCCTTCCTGCAGATCCACCCCAGGTCACGGAACGACATTCCCTCCGTCGAAAGCGACCGGTAGTCGCAGTCCTCCGGACCGAACAACTCCAGCAGGACCATCACGTTGTTGTACGCCCCCCGTGAATCAGCGCCCGTGGTGTAGTAGATTCTGGCCGATCCTTCCTCAATCCTTGAGGTGGCGGTGACCTTCAGGGGCGGGACCCCTGCCTCTGGGAATAGGGAAAGGTTCAGAGTGGGGGGCCGTCCCCCGGGACGGGAGGGCTGTCTGGCACGATCAAGAACCTCTCGTCTCCCGTCCTCCTCCACCTCGACGCGACCATCCTCGCGGACACGGACGATCTCCCTGTACCCGGAGAGATCCAAGCCTTCCAAGTCCCAGAGCAGATCGAAGGCCACCCCCAGCCTGATGCATCTCTCGATCTCGGCGAAGAAGTTGGCCATGATGACCCGATGCTTCACTCCCAACCCGTTGGCGCGTTCCAGGTTCAGCTCGCCCAGGCCCCAGAGCAGGCCTCTCCCCATGTAGACGTGCCCGAGATTGTACCCGGCAGGCAGGAGTATGACCACCTCGCCCGCCTTCTCCAAAGCATCCAGATCCCTGGAGGGATTGGTCTCGACGCGTGCCTTGAGGCACCGGGAGAGAGCCATGTATTCGGAGCGAGGCACGCAGGCGAGCTGATAGGCGTCCCAGTAGAAGAAATGGGTCGCACCCAGATCATAGGCGTGGGTCAGGAACCAGAACGAATCGGCCCTGTCCATCTGTCCGTATATGCTGGTGCCCCAGCTCTTATGGCTGACCCTGGCCGCGCCGCGGAGAAAGCCGAAGATGATGCTGGCCAGGTTTTTCGGGTCATCCACCGGGATCTGGCATCCGTAGGCCATGTTCATCTCAGGCAGGGTTCGCAGCGTTCCCACCCGACCCGGGGGCTCGAAGACCATGCATGATGGGGGACCCGAACCCCGAAGCTGGTACGCCGCGGAGCCCACCATCGTCTCCCATGTGTAGAGGTTCTCCTGAGGAAACCACATCGCGCCCAGGTTCACATTGGGACGGGCTGCCAGCCCCCTGATCAACCTGAGGGGCGGCCCCTCCCCCTTCTCCCGGTCGAAATACGACCGGAACTCCTCCAGAACGGTTTGGACGCTGAGGCGCCTTCGGTAGTTCCGATCCGCCTCAAGCCTCGGCCGGATCACCCCATCCCGGGTGCACACAGCAGGCTCATCGAAGAAAAGATCTGGGCCGAGGTAGTTGCTGCGATACAGCCATTCAGGGAATCCGATCTCCGCGGGCTTGACGCCCCAGTAGAAGACGGGCAGTCCCTCCAGCCATCCCGCCTGCTCCAGATCCACCCGGAAGCAGTTCATCCCGGCCTCGGCCATCTCCACGTAGTCATCCCGCGACAGGCGAACGTACTCATAGTCGGAGCCGTTGAATCGGCGTAAGTCGTCGACCGCCTTGGTGTTGTGGGGGACCCCGACCAACACGTCCGAGAGGAGTTCGAGCCTCTCGGCCTGTGGCGGAGCCGCGGGCTCCCCCGGGTCGCACGACGCAAGTTCGAAGGGATGGCCCAGATAAGAGACGGACTCGGGCGGATGCCCCAAATCAAAGTCGCCATCGGCCCTGGGCAAAAGGTACCTCCAGGCGCCAAGACAGGGAAGCAGGGCCCGCTCTGAGGACCTGTCCCAGAACTCATAGGCACAGCATTCCCCCTCCTTCAAGATGTATCGGGAAACCACCCTGCGGGCATCCACAATCGACTCAGGTGGATAACAGGCTGCAAGCAGCCAGATCCCGTAACGCTGACCGTTCTCCTTGGCGACCTCAAGGGTGATCCATAGCCCTTGCTCGTTGCCCGCAGCCTCGGCGGGACCCGTGCCCAGGGTGAACCTCCGCGCATTTGACGGGGCGGGCTTTGCGTCCGGACTGATCTGATAGGTGGTACGAAGGCCACTGAAACCCGATGTGCGTCCGATCAAGTCGTCTTCCTCCATCCACGAGCTACCACGCCAATCTCACATCGCCAGGCCGAAGATGGAATCCGCGTCGGCAGAACAGATACTAGAACAGATGTTCTTCGACAGGGACGGCTTCGAGCGCTTCGGCAGAACCGGCAGCGTCATGCCTGACCAAAGGCCCTGACCCCAACCCAATTCCATCATTTCCCGGCGGAAAGGATCTCACGAAGGTATATCCTGTGCTTGCCGAGCTTGCCTCCGTAGTTGCCGGCCGACATTCTCAGCACGCCAGGGACATCCTTGGCGCTCAGAAGGGCGACCTTCATGGCCCATTTCACCAAGTCCAGCGTCATTCCGTTTATCACGATCTCGGGTATGCTCTCCACTCCTTTCGGCACGGCCGAGTCGCTGATCCTGGACCGAAGCGTGGGGCAGTACGGATGATTTGTGGTCGGACCGATCTCGGGAAACCGGGTCTCGACCTTGGATCCGGCCGAGCATATGTCGAAGGAGGTGATGACGCCCTGCATGTCCTCCAGTGCCTCGACCGCCCTGTCGCCGACCTCAAGGGCCGACTCGACGGAATCGCACAGGAACCACACGTTGCCCCCCATGACCCCCGTGTTGTACCCCATCTGGCTTTCGATCAGGAACTCGCCCATCATCAGGGGCACGTTTATCATCTCCCGCCCGTATCTCTTCTCAATCCACTCATACCCGTCCCCGCAATGGCCGACCCTCTCGATCATGCCCAGCTTCTTGTCGGAGTCCAGATGATTGAAGATGCGAGTAGTCGGCACCACCAGTATGCCCTGCCTGATCCTCTTGCTCATCTCGAACTCCAGCGTCCCAGCCGTGGTCTTGTGGGGCTTCCAGCTGTGCCCACAACGGGGGCACTTGTTGGACTTGGCTCTGCCGACCCACACCTGTATGACCGCGCCCATTCTGCCATCCGGGGTCTCCGCAGGTCCAACCCATGACTCTATCCCGGCCTCCGACTCACCGAACACGGTGCACGGGAGAGCCGTGGCCGCGGAGACCGCCCGTTCCAGCCGCTTCCGATCGGCGGCCGTCACAAGCATCCGCGAATAGAGGCCCTCGAAAGCCTCGCAGTAGGTGTCCTCTACCTCTACACCGTTCGCTTTGAGGAGCATGGGCGGCGATCGACCCATGAGACTATTAAATCCGACGGTCCGTTCCTTACTCACTGCTTACCCTTCATGCTCGGTCCAACCATCCTCGGATGGAGAATTAAAGAGCCTGTTCGATCCCGGGTCAGCCGATCCAAACAGGACTGGGAGGTTGACAGCGGCATGGTCGTGGTCTACGGCAGAGGCGCAACCTGGTTGGAGAGACACGCAGCCAAGGAGCTGAGCCGCTATCTCACCGTGATCTCAGGAAGGAATCAGAAGCTCCAGACCGACCATCAGTACGACGCCCGCGCTCGCGTCTCGCCGGCGTTTCTTGTCGGGGAGAATATCATCTCGCGACGGATCGCCACACGGGGCCTGATCCAGATACCCCAGGATCTGGGCGAGGAAGGCTTCCTCATCCGATCGGTGGTGGATGGAGCAGCAAACTTCCTGCTTCTCTATGGTGGGAGCCCGGCTGGGACTCTGTACGCAGTCTACCACTATCTTGAGAGATACGCCAAGGTCGGCTTCTTCTGGGACGGGGAGCAGATACCGAGGCGGGAGGTGGCCGTCGATGGCCTAAACGAGGTCCAAAGGCCTCGATTCCGGCACAGGCAATACTCCATGGGTGGCTACTCCTCCTTTGCCTGGGGCTGGCCGGAGTGGAAGCGCGAGATCGAATGGGCGGCGAAGAAGAGGTTCAACGTGATAGCTGGTCCTTCGACCTCCAGGGTAGTGTGGAAGAATGTCCTGCAGGAGTTCGGGGCAGGACAGGGTCCGGTCACGCCCTCGGAGAGATCGACAGACCGGCTGGTCGGGAAGATCCTTTCACATGCTCGCAGGCTTGGACTGCGGACGATAGGCTCAGGCTATAGTGGCGAGCTTGGGAAGCCGGGGAATAGGAGACCGCCGACCATGAACATGCTGGAGGCCCTCATGGATTCGTGCGAACTGGTCGCAGCTCATCCGGAGGCTCAGTACAGATACTTCAAGTGGGGCGGGACGCCTCCCCAGACCATCATCCATCCGCTTGACCCCATGTTCTCAGAGTTCGGGAGGCGTCTGATCGAGGAGAACAACAGAAGGCATGGCACCGACCAGATCTACTTTCAGGGCCCGCCGGGGGAATCCAGCATAGGGACCACGCCCGAGGAGAGGCGACAGATAAAGGTGGACATGGCCCGGGCGATGGCCAAACTTCTGAGAGGGGTCGACCCCGATGCCATCTGGCTCACCGATTCCTGGCGATTCCAGGACAGGAAGGTCTGGCCCAAGGAGGACGTGAGGGCCTTCCTGGACGCGATCCCTACCGAGATGCTGCTGATATACGACACATGGGGCGACGTCAACCCTCTGTACCGGGAACTGGAGTACTTCTTCGGCAAGTACTGGTCACTGGGCGTGATCCACTCCTTCGGCGGTAATACCAGTCTCCACGGGGATCTCGGGGGCATCGTGCGGCGAGTGAACGATCTGGACTCCGACCCCAGAGCCGAGCGATGCATCGGTTTGACCCTCGCGCCCGAGATCGTGCACCACAACTACCTTTACTTCGATCTGGTCGCCAGGCTGGCATGGAACCCTGCCGGCGTCGAGCTGGACGGATTCCTTGAGGACTACGCAGTCCGCCGATACGGGGATGCTTCGGCAGAGGCGATGACCGGTTGCCTGAAGGAGTTGTCGAGAAGCGTCTACAAAGTCGACATAAGATGTAACCATGACGCAATGACGCCGTTCTATCAGATGACCCACGCCCACTTCCTCCAAGGAGGAAGGGGGATAACGGACGAGATGCTGGAGTTGTGGGACAGGAGGAAGTGGTTCGTTCTGAGCCTGGAGAGGGCCCTGAGGACGGCTTTCGGCGAGGCCGAGCGGCAGAGGGATAATCCTCTCTTCCACCATGACATCGTGGACATCGCGCGCCAGTACCTCGGTGAACTGTTTAATTATCGGATGATGAAGCTCTACCGGGCTTTCAGGAAGGGGGAGACGGAGCCATTCGAGTCCCACGCAAGAAGCCTTGACGCGATCCTGGAGAGACTCGAGAGGTTGCTCATCACCGACCCGTACTACCACATTGCCAGCGTCGTTGAGACCGCGAGAGCGCTGCCGGACGCGGGGCCCGACATCGAGGCACGGGTCAAGGAGGTCTACACCGTCTGGGATCGAACAGCCCCCTCCGAATGGCTCGTTGACTACACCCGCAGGGACTTCTACGAGGTCGTCAAGTTCTACTATCGACCCAGATTCTCGGTCTTCATAGACGTCCTCAGGAAGAAGATGGCTGATGGGATGGCCGACGTCCAGCTGACCGATCTGGTTCATGTCTACAGACACATCGAATATAGCTTCGTTGACAAGCCCCTGCGGGTAGAGAAAGCCGGGGGTTACGGCGAGACATTGAATGTTGTCAGCGAGATGCTGGGGGGAAGCGGAGTCTCGGAAGAGGAACTAACCGAGTTGGAGGAGGGGGAGGCAAAGGCGGAAAAGATCGTGCAGCGGCCTCTCAGGGTGGACTGGGACGAGATGGCGACCTAGGCCTCGTCGGCGAGGCGTTGTCCATGCGTTCGCATCCGCCTCGCAACCCAGGGCTTGTCGCGTTGGCCCCGGAGTTGGTGGCAACAGACGAAGTCCTCCAGCGTGCCGCCAGCATGATCCGTGATTTCGGGGCGGCCGAGCCCGAGGGAACCCCGGGACCCAAGGTCCCAAATGGTTGTGTCCTCTACATGGCCCTCATCATGCTTGACCAGCAGGTCTCACAGCAGAAGGTGGCCCGGGCAGTGGGAGTCGATCGGCGAACGATCCGGGGATGGTACAGGTAGGTCGCCTCCCTGATGCACAGGAGCAGGCTGGACTACGATTGTGGGCGCTGATCGCTAGACATCCATGTCCCACAGGGAAGGATCCATCGTCGCCTCTTCCTCCGTTATGAAGCCGTGATATCTCGCCATCCAGTAGGCATCCAGATAGTCTGCCGATCCGATCTCCCTCCGTATGTTGCTGCGGAAGATCAGCATCAGGTTGGAGTTAGTCCAGGCTTCTCCGCCCTGTGCGGCGTGATACAGGCCGCCAGGCGTGCCCACGTAGAGCCGAGAGCATCCTCTAGGAGCGAAGACGGACCGGGCGATCGGTATGTTCAGGCCCGTGTTCCACTGAAACCAGTTCTCGCCCCCATCTTGGCTTCTCATGACGCCCATGCTCGTCGCAGCAACAAGGGAGTCATCCTGTTCACAAACCGCCAGTCCATGAAGATCCCCCTTCAGATCGTTGGGGAAGCCCTCATTTGCCTCGTATCTGGCAACGTATCGTCGATACAGGCGGGACAGGTCGTTGTTCCAGGTCAGCCCGCCATCCTCGCTCCTGAAGACGATGTTCAGCGACAGATCCTCGTATGAGACCTTCACTGCTGTGTACAGAATCTTGGCATGTGCCGGATGAACGACGAGAAACGGAAGATGGCTGGCGTATTCGGGGATGCCGGCAAATGCCCCCCTCCTCCATCCATCATCCGGGCCTCTTGCATAGACCCGGCCATCCAGAAGGGCGTAGACGACCACGGGCTGGCCGGTGGCCACCGCGAAAAGGGCCTGCTCGAACGGGGGGAGATCCTCCGTTAGAGGCTCCCACCTCTCCCCCAGCCAACGCTCGCCGTGATCCAAGCTGCGGTACACCGCTCTCTCTGCCACGGCGTAGAGCACGTTCTCAATAGCGGGATCCACCACCAAGCCAATCGGTCTGCCACCATCGCGGGGAACCGGCATCCTCGACCATCGTTCACCGCCGGTCGTGCTCTTGTAGAAGCCATCGTCGCAGCCCGCGAACACGATCCTGACCTTGCCGGAGGCAGCGAGGAAGTTCGCCTTTCTGCCTAGTGATCGCGCAATTTGTCTCCAAGTGGATCCGCCATCGACCGATCTGTAGATGTCGCCTCTCTCGTCCGCGGCGTAGACTACCATCGGGTCCTCCAGGGGGACCGCCACGGATGTGACGATCCGGCTGAGCCAACCGTCCAGCCAATAGAGACTGCCCTTCCACTGGTACTCGTTGTCCCATGGGCTCTCGTACATGGGCAGAGGCTTGGCGGACAGCCCGTTAACGATCTCGATGTCTTTCCTTATGCTATTCATCCTGGGCCGGAAAAGCCTGTTCACCGGCCAGGTTCGCAAGGTCCACATGGCCTCCCTGAGTGTCTTCTCCCTGTCCGGGGAGTCCGGCACGAGTGAGATGTATGTGTAGTTGAACAGCGATTGGCGGTCTTCTCCGTGGTTCTCCCAAAGGGCATCCAGAACTTTTCTGTAGAAGGTTAGTAGTTCCGGGTCCCTCTCCTGCCTGAAGAGGTTGTCGAGATGCCCGAAGACATGCTCTGCATCGTCGTGGCCGTGGCGCCTAGCCATCTTCTGGGGGAAGCGCTTCCAGCTTCGGAAGCCGAACTGTTCCACCAGTTTCTGGTACTCCTCGTCGAAGCGATGATCGCCCGTGATGTGGTGGGCGGCCTTCAGACCAGCCGCAGCCATCACGGTCCGCAGGTTCGGCGTCCTGCCGTCGGTCATGCCAAGGATGTGGGTGCTCACGGTCCCATCAAACCTCCGTATGAGCCCGCCGTTGAACGCCCAGTATCCGACCAGATCGTGGACAGCCCTCCTGATGATGCGTCGTTGCCGATCGTCGGCGGCCAGATCGTAGAAGGCAGCGTATCCATGGATGGCGTCACTGTAGTTGTGGTGGCTCGGGTCGCCTCTCCATCGAAGATTTGGGAACCTCCCCACACCTTGGTGCCACGCATTGCTCTTGCTTGATCCCTCCCTCTCCTCGTAGGATTCACCGTGCCCAAGGACGTATCCCCTGGCCTGCAGACCCTTCACCCCGGTGACCTGCATGCAGCGAACCATGGCGTCCAGAACCCTCCCGGCGTGCCTCCTCACTTCCCTTTTCCGGGTGAAG
The DNA here is from genome assembly GCA_964452145.1 of Hadarchaeota archaeon (SeqCode). Lineage (GTDB taxonomy): Archaea > CAYQAE01 > CAYQAE01 > CAYVLA01 > CAYVLA01 > CAYVLA01. The sequence continues at coordinate 22,612 of CAYVLA010000004.1, read as the reverse complement.
CGATAGCGGTATGCCTGTCCCGCTAGGTAGTTGGCCGTCCAGCATATTGAGTGGGCCACGTTGCTGTAGCCACCCGTGGACTGGTCCACCGAACCGCCCTCCACCGGGACTTCAACGATCGAAGGGTACAGACCATCGATCCAGTGATTCTTCAGGATGTTTGCTTCGAATATCTCCGCCTTCTCGTGAAGGGGGATCCTCCAGATGTCCTCCTCTGCAGCCACGTCCATCCCCTGCTGCCGCATGCGCAGCATCCTCATAAAGGATGCCCCGCGTCCTGCGTTCTTGTCTTCTCAGATGCCACGGGCGAACCGACGATTATCGATGGGAAACACACATGAAGTCGTACGCCACATTGGAGCCGATGTCCGACATGGTTCTTCGGCCATCCGACATCGGCATCATCTTGACCTACAGATGCACAAGCTCCTGCAGGCACTGCCTCTACAACTGCGGGCCCGGCTGGAAGGATTGGATGCATCCCAGCGCCGTAACCGAGGCACTGGAAGCCACAACGCAGTGGGACCATCCATACAAGGTACATCTCACCGGCGGCGAGCCGTTCCTGAACCTATCCCTGCTCAAGCACGCTATTCGCGAAGCCACGCGCCTGGGCATAATGAGCTACGCAGAAACAAGCGCGGCCTGGTGCACGAACCGTGAGAGGGGAGAGAGAGTCTTCTCGGATCTGAAGGAATCCGGCCTGGAGGAAGTCCTAGTGAGCTGCTCGCCCTTTCACGCCGAGACGATACCGCCGAAGAGGACCTTTGCAGCCATAGAGGCGGCCCTGGATGTGTTCGGACCCCGGAAAGTAACGATTTACCTGCCCCACTGTGCCGGACAGCTGCAGCTCTTCGACACAAGCCGCACCACCGGCGTCGCTGAATACGTACAGAGATTCGGCGTCTCGAAGGCCTGCAGCATGCTCTGGGACGGCTACTCCATAATATCTGGGGGACGCTCGGGGTACCGGCTGGGATTCCTGGCCGCCATGCACCCAGCAGAGGAGTTCAGGGGTGAGAACTGCCTCCGGGAGATCCTGTTCGCTCACCATTCTCACTTCGACCTCTATGGGAACTACATACAATGGTTCTGCGGAGGGCTGAGCGTCGGGCCATGGAGACGGTTGCCCGAGCTTTCGGAGGAGTTTCGGGCCGGCATCTATCCGCCGCTGATAGACCGTTTGATCCGGTTCGGTCCCTTCGGTCTCTACGAGCTCGCAACCGCCAGCGGCTACCGGGAGAGGCAGGAGGGATACGCGGGGAAGTGCCATCTCTGCGTGGACATCAGACGACACCTTTCATCCGTCCGGGACTGGTCCGAACTGGTCCCGAAGGCCTTCTACTCCAACATCTGAAGACCCATCACCCCGTTAAGCCCGGCAGCCCCATGACGTAGAGCTGGCGGGAGCCTTCGTGTGTGGAATCGAAGCAGACCATGTCCCCCTCCCTGTTCCATCTCGGGTGTAGGTCGCAGCGGATCTCGCCCACCAGCGCGGGGTCTGAGTAGAAGCTCCCCAGAGGGATGACAACGCCGGCCTCCATGTCGTAGAGCATCATGGATCTCTTATCCTCCCTCGGGTAGGTGTCTGTCAGAAGCCATCTTCGATCGGGCGAGAAGCTGCAGTGGCCGTCGCTGGTTAGGACCCCTTCACCGATCTTCTGGGCCTCTCCATCATCGTCACGGACCATGTAGAACGCCTCCCCACGATCCTCGATGTCGGCCCACACAAGGATCCGGTTGGGTTCGAACCAGTCAAAGTGGGAGACCAGGCCGTAGTCGATGAGGCAGCGAAGATCGGAGCCGTCGAGGTCGCATGTGAACATGGCCGATCTCCGACGACCACCTGCCGAGAAGCGAGAGAGGAAGGCGAACCTGGTGTCATCGGTGTTGAAGAGGGTATGGTTGAACCAGAGTTCAGCCTCAACCGTTCCGACCCCTATTCCGTGGTGTCCAAAGACATCCTGCATGGATACGACGAGCCAGGTCTCGCCGCTGTCCAGATCCATGGCCTGTACTCCGTCTTCCGCGGGATGCTTCTTCTCGGCGTATGCATCCGGCACCCCCGCATATCCGTACCCCGGGCGCTTGGCATGGAGCCTTGAGAAATTGAGGGAAAGCGCAAGGCGGCCGCTGTGGCTGAGCGCGCTGACCGGAAGCGGAAGCACCCGCCTCTCCATCGTCTCCAGGTCAAGCAGGACTGACACGAACCGGCGACCCAGGCGATCGTTGAAGATCACCTCCGAATCCGGGCATTCAGGCATCCAGTGAAGCATGCATCCTTGCTGGAAATTCCACGCCGCGGTTCGGGCAACCGGTTGGTACTCCTTGGTCTCACAGTCCACATAACCCACGGTGGCTCGGTCCGAGGCGGCGGGAGCTCTGCCCTGGAAGTCAGCCTCCAGACACAGCAATCGGCGCTGGGACCCATCCCAGGGCTGGATCCCGTAATAGCCGAAGAAATGGTATCCCGGGAGACCCGTCATCGCCCACACCCGTCCAGGGCCAGCGACACTTCTCGACATCCATATCCCTCTCTCGGTTCTGGGACCGCACAACGGTCCCTCAGCAATCCATCCGAATCCTCGTGACCCCCGCTTCCCTGTAGAGCCTTCTCCTAACCAGCACGGTCCAGACTACAGCCCCCGTGACCATCGAGGCTGCGGTCACCACGGACCACTCGGCGACGAATATCCAAAACAAAGCCCGATCCTTAGCCTTCAAAGTCTCTTCAATCAGGTGATCATAGCTTGCCGCGAGCTGAAGGCACAGAGCATGGCAAGTCTCCATCTCATTGTCCACGTAGAGGCGGTCGATTTCCCTCCGCCGCGCCTCTAAGGAACCGAGCTTGATCTCGATCTGCCGGAGATCGGCTCCTGTCGCCTCGGCGAAATCAACGACAGAGAGGACATAGATCCTCGAGTAGTAAAGCTGCCCGATGAAATCCCTGATGCTGTGCACCAATGCGAGGTCCTCCGGGATGGGTTCCCCGGCCGGCCAGTAGATCGCGTGCACCAGCACATCATAATGCCATTTCCATCGGTAGAACTCGAGTATCAGGGGCGCGCCCACCATGGTGTGCCAGGTGAATATGTAGGCCACGGATCGGCCGCCCGAGGGATAGTCCGCGAATACGATTGCGGGCTTGCCCCTGTTCACAGCCTTCTCATCCGACATCATGGCAACGATCCTGCTGCCCGGCCTTGCAGTGGGCCGGTTCATGGCGATGAAACGCATCTCGTCCCAGGGAATGTTGCGCATCAGCTCGTGACCTGTATCCACCGGTACGAGTCTGAAGTTGTTCTCCGCGTAGCCCGGCGAGGCCGCCTCGCGGCCGGGCGCATCATCCACGGGGAGGATGCGCTCGACCGAGGTGATGTACCACGAGGTCCCGCTTCCTGCAAACGACCATCCCGAGCCTGAATCGGACATGACGAAGCCCAGGTCCGAGTCTTGGACCAGATCCGCGACCCACTTCAGAAACTCATCCCTGATGTGGAACGCGTCTACTCCATCGATCAGGACTAGGTCGTATCCCCCGTCAAGCTGATTCCTGGTTCTCGGGAGGTAGAGCCGGATCATCCTGCGCACCTCGTCCATGTCCATTACCGACTCAAAGGCCGGCACCATCGTCAGATCGATCTTGGGATCCATCATGAAGACCGGATCGGGGTGATCGGGCCTCAGAAAAGCGAGCCCGATGTGAAGCAGTCTGATCCTTCCGGTATTGGGATCCGTCCTACCCTCAACCACCGCAGCCAAGAAGGGTAGGGCGAGCAAGAAGGCCAGCATGGCAAGCCCGCTGCGGGGCGGCCGTGCCACCCCCGCCCCACGGAGGGGTGACGAGCCCTTGAACGATGACCAATGCGCGTGGCCTGCACTCGCCAAGGAACCTATCCCCAAACGGCTTGCAGGTAGCTCCGCGCCTTGAGGGTCTCTTGGGCGGTCTCGTCCTCCGTTCTTCCGCGATGCTCCAGCTCAAGGACCATCGATCTGCCGTAGCCAACTGCGCGCAGGCTCTGGCGGAAGGCCTTGAAGTCCACTTCGCCATCCCCGGGGGTGAGGAGGACGTCCTCTCCCCTGGCATCCCTCAGGTGCACGTGTCCGATCCTGTCGCCAATCAGCTCCACAGCCTCCGAGGGCTGCACCCCGGTCTTCATAACGTGGCTCGTGTCAAGAGCTATCCGGAGGTTGGTGGAACCAGCAAGGTCTACCAGCTCCAGGGCCTGATCGATCCGGCTCGCAAGGGAGCCGCTGTGAGGGGCCTCCACAGTCAACATCAGGCCCATCGTGGCCGCGTGGTCGGCCAGACCCCGGAGGTCGCCCGCCACCTGCTCGGCCTCTTTGCGCCATGGGCCCTTCGGGAGCGCACCGGGCTGAACGGTCACCGCGTAGCAGCCCAGCTCATGAGCCAGCTTCATACACTCCAAGACGAACCTCTTCTGCTCGTCCCTCTCCGCCGGGTTGTTGAGGCTTCCCCTGCCAACGTTCAGGGTTGGTATACTGAGTCCGCTCCTTTTCACCCAGTCGATCAACTTCGCCCTGTCCTCCCGGCCAGCCGACGTGGGATCGAAGTGGGGACAGAAGCCCTTGATCATGCCTATGTCGGCCGCTCTGAACCCCAGGCCGAGGATCCTGGTTAGGGCACTGTATACGTCCAGTCTTCTGAAGCAGATGCTCGAGCACCCGATCTCGTCCATGGAATCACGGCCTTCGCCTTCGAAATCCTGCAAGTTGAAAGAGCTTTTCAACGCCCGAGCCATGGGGCCCACACCAGACCCGCCCGCATTGGACCATTTAAAAGGGGCCTCGGTGAGGGATGCATAGGTGAGGATTTTGTCGGTGCGTGTGGGTTTCATCGGAACGGGTGGAGTCTCCCGTGGACACATCAAGCGGATCAACGACAACGCTTCGGCCCGGATCGCCGCCCTGTGCGATACGAATCGGGATGCCCTGAAGGAGAAGGCCAAGCTCGTAGGCAGGAGGCTACCGCTGTATGAGGACTACGAAGCCATGCTCGCCAAGGAGGAGCTTGACGCGATGGTCATCTGCACCCCACATACCCTCCACTATAAGCAGGCAATGGATTGTCTGGACAGGGGGATACACATCCTAGTCGAGAAGCCCATGGTGTGCACCGTGGACCATGCCAGGAGGCTTCTGGAGAAGTCCGAGAAGACCGGCAAGACTCTGATGGTCTCCTACCAAAGGCACTATGCCCCCGAGTTCATGTGGGCGCGGCAGGCCATTGAGAGGGGCGATTTCGGCAGGATCTTCTACATCTCCGCCTACCTGAGCCAAAGCTGGGCTGGCATAACCTCCACCTGGAGGGGCAAGAAGGATCTCAGCGGGGGCGGGGAACTGATGGACAGCGGTAGCCACATAGTGGATATCATCTGCTACCTGCCCCAGCTGGACCCGATCGAGGTCACCGCATTCATCAGCAACGAATTCGCCAGGGACGAGGAGGTGGACATCCTCTCCTCGGTCTCAGTCAGGTTTTCGAACCGGGCCATAGGGTCGATCTGCATCAATGGCAACGCACCCTGGTATGAGACCCTGATCATCAGCGGCACCAAGATGACGATGACCATGGCAGGAGGGTTAAGCTTGAGGCTGCCCGATGGCCAGCCCGCTCCTGCCCCCCAGATGCCCGAGGCCAAGAACCCCGACGACAACTTCATAGCGGTGATCCAGGGCAGTGAGCAGCCCCTCTCGACCGGAAGGGACGGCCTGAGGGTGCTTCAGGTGACCGAGGCCGCCTATCGCTCCGAGCAAGAGAAGAGGATCGTTAGAATCGACGAGCTCTAGGTGGCTATCCCATCCAGCTTAGGAGCGATCTGCTCCGGGAATCCAGATCCCGGATATCGGAGACCTCGTACTTGTTGCCATCGACGTCGGTGATCATGAGTCTGGACAGCCCGACGAATCTCACGGACTCCCGGCTCCGGATCTCGAACTCCCTGTATCCGCGATCCGTCTCCACGGCGATTTCCATTACCCCGCCGTACAGCTCCTTGACCACGAGAACCTTCTTGATCCTCGGGACGAAGTAAGCCTTCGCGAGCTCCTCGCTCAGGACCTCCCTAGAGGATGGATCCAGGTCCTTTAGCCGTTTCACAGTTCCGATCTCATTACCGTCCTCGTCCAGAAGCGAGATGTACCTATCCGGCGAGGTCACCGGGAAATCCTTCAAGGCGCGGTAGATGGCCTTCTCGCTTTCGCCGGATTTGAGAACAGGACGCCTCTTGGCATCCCTCACGATCCTGACCTGAGCCGGGTCCAAGAACTCCTGCATGACCTCACCCTAGATTGCCCTGACCTTGGCGATCTCGGTCTGCATCTTGACCAGCTTGGCATACGCCCCATCCTTGGCAAGAAGCTCTTCGTGGGTTCCCATCTCGGATATCTGCCCTTCCTCCAGTATCACTAGCTTGTCCGCATTCCTCAGGGTGGAGAGCCTATGGGCTATGGCGATCGTGGTCCTGCCGTGGACGAGGCGCTCCAGCGCCTCCTGTATCATCCTCTCCGTGACGGTGTCCACCGAACTGGTGGCCTCGTCGAGGATGATTATGCTCGGCCTGTTGAGTATCGCCCTGGCTATGGAGATCCTCTGCTTCTCGCCCCCGGACAGCCTGGTCCCTCGTTCGCCGACCTCGGTATCGTATCCCTCCGGCAGGCGGGTGATGAACTCGTGCGCGTTAGCCGCCCTGGCAGCGCCTATGATCTCATCCCGGCTGGCATCGGGCCGCCCGTAGGCGATGTTCTCGGTGATCGACCCATGGAAGAGGAACGGTTCCTGCAAGACCACCCCGATCTTCTCCCTGAGGGATCTCTGCTTGATCCTCCGCAGGTCGACCCCGTCGATCGCTATGGACCCTTCCTGGGGGTCGTAGAACCTTGAGATGAGTTTTACCAGCGTCGTCTTGCCCGAGCCACTGGGACCGGCCAGCCCGATCATCTCGCCTGCCTTGATCTCCAGGCTCACGTTCTTGATGACGATCCTCTCGGGGTTGTAGGAGAAGGACACGTTGTTCAGGACTATGTCCCCCTTGACGCTCGTTAGGGATATTGCCTCCTTGGAGTCCCGGACGTCCGGCCGTGAGTCCAGGATTTCGAAGATCCTCTCGGCTGCCGTTGCGGCAACCTCCACCTGGTCCGTCAGCTGGCTCAGACGCTGGACCGGTCCGTAGAACATCCAGAGAAAGGATACGAACATGGTCAGGTCACCAAGGGTGAAGGTGCTTCCGGTCCCCACCAGTCGACCTCCTTGGTAGTATATGAAGACGGCACCCAAGTACATGAGAAGACCCATGCCCGGGAAGAACCACGACTGAAGCTTGTAGGAGCGGAGGTCGGCATTCAGCAGCTCGGCGTTTCTAATCTTGAAGTTGTCGACCTCCCTGTCCTCCTGGGCAAAGGCCTTAACCACCAGGATCCCGGGAATCGTGTCCGCAAGGACCGAGTTCATGCGAGCCCATGTACGCCATATCCTGTGATAGATTCCGTGGATCTTCCTAGCGAAGATCGTGGTGCCAAGGATCAGAACGGGGACCGGCAGCAGCGAGATTGCAGCCAGCCTCCAGTTCTTGGTGAAGAGCAAGACCCCGATGCTGAACATCATTACAATATCCACGATCAGCTGCTGGGAGCCGTAGACGAGGAAGTGCCTTACGTTGGCGCTGTCGTTGGTGACCCTGGACATCAGTTCGCCGGTCCTGCGCCGGTCGTAGAAACTCAACGAGAGCATCTGCAGATACCGGTAGACCTGTGTTCTGATGTCGAAGATTATCTTCTCGCCCAGCCAACCCATGGAGTAGGTCCGGACCGCCGAGGTCGCAGACGACACCGCGTAGACCACGAGAAGGGCGACCGGGATCGTGGTCAGAAGGGCGGGGGTGCCTGTCCCCCGATCCAGGTAGTCGATCAACTGCTTGAGCAAGATGGGGGGAAACAGTGAGAGAAGGGTGATCGTGATGGTCAGGGCCAGGCTGAAGGCCGCCGCCTTCCAGTAGGGCTTGACGTACCCCATGAGCCGCATGAAGACCTTCCTCTTCTCCACGCAGGAGGGGCAGACGTTGGTCCACCCGGGAAGCGCCCTTCCGCATTTTGGGCAACGTGTCTCCTGCTCCTCCACGACGGGGGCATCCTGGCTCTCGGCTGCCAGGCCATTCTTGATACCCTTCCCGTTTCCGTTGGACCCGTTACCGTTACGGGCCAGGATCTTGACCGAGGACTTGGCGAGGTTGAGGAAATCCCTGGATTGCGTCTTTGAGAAACGCACCACATCGGTCAGATTCCCGGATGAATCCTCAACGGTCAGAAGGCCGCTGCCGGTGAACTCCCTGACCTCCAGCGACTTCATCTTCTCAACCGGGAACTCGAAGCTAATGGAGCCGTCACATTCGAGGACTATGAGCCGCTTTCCGGTCAGGAATACCCATCGCTCGCCGTAGTTTCCGCTCCTATCTATGTCGGAGGCCGCGGTGACCTCCAGCTTCTCGCCGGGGAGCAAGATTGAGTCCAATGATTCTCGCACGGCCCTCGGAGGCCTGTTGCGGTCAATCATGGATGATCCCGCCCAGGGCGGTATGGCCCTGTTCCTTCATTTCGGATGATGTGGTTAGCATAAGTTGATTCATAGAATAACCCTCGGGGAAGGAGGTAGCTGAATCCCTTTAGGGTCGGTCGCGGAGCAGGAGCTCGCGCCACGACGGCCGCGCGGGCCGCTCGAGAACAGAGAACGTGTGACGGCTTTTGGCTTGGCTCATGCCCCTCGCAGCTTCCCGGACGATGGACCATAAATATGTATTCAAATCCTCCTCCGTGATGCACAAGTAATAACCACGATTTCGCAATAATTTCTTTTCATGAGGTTCTCTATAGAGACATTTAATTAGCGGCATAGGGCTACAGAAACCTTCCTTTAAGTGACCGTCATTGAAGGAATCGCCAGAGATCTCCCTCATCGTGCCGACTCTCAACGAGGCCGACAACGTGCGGGAACTCCTCACCAGGGTCCTCCGGGCATGCGGACAAGCCGGGATCTCGGCTGAGGTGATCGTGGTGGACGACGGGTCGACGGATGGCACGACCGAGATCGTAGAGGACATGGCCAAGGAAGGATCGATCAAGCTAGTGAGGCGGACGGGCAAAATCGGGATAACGTCGGCCGTGCTCGAGGGGTTCCAACGATCCTGCTCACCCATCATCGGCGCGATGGACTCGGATCTGAGCCACCCCCCCGAGATGATACCCGACATGGTGCAACCGATCGTCTCCGGTCGGGCTGACATGGTCGTTGCCAGCAGGTACTCCGAGGGCGGCTCGGTATCCGGTTGGCCCCTCTTCCGTCTTGCCGTGTCAAAGACCGCCAGCACGCTTGCCCGACCCCTCACCAAGGTCAGGGACCCCATGTCAGGTTTCTTCCTTCTCAGAAGAGCGGTAATCGAGGATTCGGCCCTCAGCACTAGGGGATGGAAGATCTGCTTGGAGATCCTCGTCAAGGCGAGGCCGGAGAGGGTCGCGGAGGTGCCCTACACGTTCGTCGACCGAGCCAGGGGTTCAAGCAAGATGAAGGCCCGAACGATAGCGGATTTCCTGCTGAACCTGATCGATCTGTACGCCTTCCGGTTCCTCGGCTCGAGCATGGGGAGCTTCCTGAGATTCTGTACGGTTGGGGGGAGCGGGGTGTTTCTGAACCTGGCGATAGTCTACGTGCTCGTCGAGCACGCCGGGGTCTGGTACATGGCATCGGCTACGGCCTCCTTCTTCATTGTGGCGGTGAACAACTTTCTGTGGAACAAGATATGGACCTTCAGGGACAGGCGCACCCAGGCACGCGTCGTCGGTGTCCAGCTCGGCAGGTTCCTGGTCAGCAGCCTCATCGCCCTGGGCATCAACCTGGTTGTGCTCATCGTTCTCGTGGAGGTCTTAGGGCTCTGGTATTTGCTCGCCCAGCTTCTGGCCATAGGGGTGGCCGTGATGGCCAACTTCTCCCTGAGCTCCCGCTGGGTGTTCGGTGATCGGCCCTCCAATTAGAAAGTATTTATATTTTGACGTCTCTTTATCAGCCAGATTTATCACGGTGATCGGATGGCTATCGTTGTCGAGACCGTGCGGCGCACACCCGTAGAGGAGCAGAAGGTCGAGATGGTGGAGCGAAAGGGCCTGGGACACCCCGACAGCCTGGCGGACGGAATGGCCGAGTCGGTTTCGATCGCTCTCTGCCGGGAATACATCAGGAGATACCAGGCCATCTTGCACCACAACACCGACAAGCTGGAGGTGGTCGGCGGGCAGGTCAACGCCGGGTTCGGGGGAGGGGAGATCGTCAGACCGATATACGTCCTGCTCTCGGGCCGGGCCACGACCAGGTGTGGCAACGATGACATCCCGGTTCACGAGATAGCCATCAAGGCTGCCCGGAGCTATATGCACAGGGCCCTGAGGAACCTGCAGACCAACGACGTCACCTTCGACTCCAAGATCGGCCAGGGCTCGGCCGAGCTGGTCGACGTATTCCAGAGGAGGGGACTTCCCAAGGCCAACGACACCTCCTTCGGCGTGGGCTACGCGCCGCTTTCCGAGACCGAGAAGCTGGTCCTCGGAGTCGAGAACCTCCTCAACTCAGCCAAGTTCCATAGGACCGTGCCCGAGCTGGGTGAGGACATCAAGGTCATGGGGCTCAGACAGGACCACACCATCACCCTGACGGTGGCCGGGGCATTCGTGGCCAAGCACGTTCCCGATCTTGACCACTACATCTCGGTCAAGGACGACATAGTCTCCAAGATAGACGACTTCGTCTCCGACAATGCCGAGAGGGAGACCAAGGTGTTCATGAACACCGCGGACGATTATGACAAGAAGGTCGTATACCTAACGCTGACCGGCACCTCGGCGGAGGCAGGAGACGACGGGGAGGTCGGGAGGGGGAACCGGGTCAACGGGCTCATAACCCCCAACCGCGAGATGAGCCTGGAGGCGGCGGCCGGAAAGAACCCGGTCAGCCATGTGGGCAAGCTATACAACGTGCTTGCCTTCAGAATCGCAAGGGACATAGAGGCCATCGCGGACTGCGAGGTCTACGTCAAGCTCCTTTCCCAGATCGGCAAACCGATAGACCAACCACTCGTGGCCAGCGTCGAGCTCGTGGGGCAGAACGAGTGCAAGTCCTCCGACATCGAATCCATCGTGGCCGAGGGCCTTCGGGGTATACCCAGGCTGACCGATGAGATAGTCGCGGGGTCGGTGAAGGTCTTCTAGACGGATTGCCTTGCTCGAACCGGGCCCGGTCGGAGATTTCGACCCTGCAAATTTATAACCTATGAGCGTATCCGTGAAGGCCTGAGGTATCGAGTCTTGCCAAGACTTGAGGGCGCCTTCACCGCTCTGGTTACGCCCTTCAAAGAAAACGGAGCGATTGATGAAGAAGGGCTCAGGAAGAACGTGGACTACCAGATCAGCAAGGGCATAGCGGGGCTCGTCCCCTGCGGCACCACGGGGGAATCCGCCACCCTTACCCACGCCGAGCACAAGAAGGTCGTGGAGATAGTAATCGACGAGGTCGATGGTAGGGTTCCGGTGATAGCCGGCACGGGCAGCAACTCCACCGCCGAAGCCATAGAGCTGACCACGCACGCGTTCGCGTCTGGGGCCGACTACTGCCTGCTCATAACGCCCTATTACAACAAACCGACCCAGCGGGGACTAATCGTCCACTTCGAGACGATCGCCGCAGAGGCGAAAGGGGGGCTGATAATGTACAACGTGCCGTCGCGGACTGCGGTGAACATGGAGGCGAGCACGGTCATCAGACTCGCCAGAGTCAAGAACATCATAGGGATCAAGGAGGCCAGCGGCAACCTTGAGCAGATTATGCGCATAATCCACGGAACGGGTGACCAGTTCTCGGTCCTGTCGGGCGACGATATGATGACGTACCCCATTCTCTCCCTGGGCGGCCAAGGCACCATATCGGTTGCGTCCAACCTCGTGCCGGACCTGGTCCAGAGAATGGTCTCGGACTACCTCGCCGGAAGGGTGCAGGAGTCAAGGGCCATGCACTACAAGCTCATGGACCTGTTCAAGAACATCTTCCTTGAAACGAACCCGGGTCCGATCAAGGAGGCCATGAACATGGCAGGCATGGCCGCAGGGCCCCTGAGGCTGCCACTGGTTGCCTGCGAGGAGAAGAACGTGGAGATCCTCAAGCAGAACCTGAAGGCACTCGGCCTGCTGTAGTCCAGGGAATGAGCTGAGCGGAGAGAACACCGTGGGCTCCAGGGAAAGGTTGCTGGCCGCAGTGAGGGGGGAAGAGCCCGGCGCTGTCCCGGTTGGGATCCACAACATAGGGACCTATCTGCCGTACATGCAGAAGGTCCTTGGACGTCGGATCTCTGACAAGGAAGCCCTCCAGATGCTTGGGTTGGATGTCACCCTGTACAGAACCCACTCCATCCCCACACCGCCGGCCAACGAAGTCGAGCTTGCATACGAGCCACCCGCGCACTTCAAGGGGGAGAAGTGGAAGGAGAGGGAAGATGTCGTCTCCCAATCCGGGGGAGAGAAAGTGGTCCGAAGAACGATCGAGACGCCCAGGGGTAAGCTGACTACCGTGGAGAGAAGAACGCCCATAACATGCTGGACCCTAGAGCCGCTGTTAAAGAAACCCGAGGATCTGGAGCTTCTTTCCTACCGACCCGCCTCAATTCCGGATGTCGACCGGTACAGGAAAGAGTTCGGAACGGGCTTCAAAGAAGGCATCGTCCGAGCGGGAGTTTGGGGCCAAGGCGAGGCGGTGATCCTGCGCGACCCCAAGAGGCTGTGCATGGATTTCCACGTGCGCCCGGACTGGGTGAAGGAACTCTATCGCCTCCTGACAGACTGGGCCCTTGAGTGGATCGATGCCATGCCGAGCGACTACATTGACCTAGTCGAGGTCGCGGGACACATAGGGAACTTCGTCTCGCCCAAGATCTACCGGGAGCAGATAATGCCCTTCGACAAGGAGGTGGTCGGGGCCGTCCACCGCAAAGGCGTCCCCACCTCCTACCACGACTGCGGCATGGTCATGCACGTCATCGAGCCCATCGCCGAAACGGGCACCGACTGCATCGAGACCCTGACTCCTCCGCCCTTCGGAGGGGATGTCGACCTTGCGGAGGCCAAGAGACTTGTGGGCGACAGGGTGTGTCTGATCGGAGGTTTCCACCAGTCCTACATAGAGCGAGGGTCAGCCCGGGATGTGGAGGAGCATGTGAGGCAGTGCATAAACGCAGCCGCCGGAGGCGGGGGCTACATCCTCTACAACACGGACCACTTCTTCGAGGCGCCTCTGGACAATATGTATGCCTACGCCCGCGCAGCCAGGAGGTACGGTAGGTACTCCTGACTGCAAAGCAAGCGATTCGGCCCCCTCGGAGTGATTGTGGCGGAACCAACAAGCATCCTCCGCCGACGTGTGGCTCGGTAACCAACCCTTGTCTGAGTTCAACGGAAGGATCCACGGGAATCGGCAGGGTGGAGCAGGGCCGCGAGGATCACCGTGAGTTCAGGAATCCGGCGCATCTCCCCAATCGGGGATCTTCAGAAGCCGGCCCCCCTTCAGAGCAGACTGGTGGGCGATGAAGCCCGGGACACAGTATCGAACCGCCTCCCACGCGTTGATTCGGGGCAGGCGCTGGCGGTTGACCGAATCCACGAATTCGTGCACCAGATAGGCGTGTGACCCGCCGTGGCCGCCCAGATTGGATGCAAGCGGCTCCGGCAGGTACTCGTGGTGGGAGGTGGGCTCCACGACATGTTTCCCTTTCTTGTCGGCCCAGACCATGCCGGCCAGATTGTGTTCGAAGCTTCCCTCCGTGCCGTAGACGGCGCTTGTCCGTTCCTGTCCAGGGTGCCCGACACGCCTGAACTCGCAGATCCTAGCCGCAGCCCCGTTGCTCATCTTGAACAGACCCACCTCGTTTGAGAAGGGGTTCTTCCAAACCGTGTCGGTGCGGTACCAGTCGTCGTTTGGGTACACGTATCCCTGGGCCGAGACGTGGGTCATGTGGGCCTTCATGATCGATACGGGGAAACAGGTGGAGTGTGTGGGGTAATGCATGGGTATCTCGCCCGTTATGTCGGGACCGAACTTCTCGCCCCAGCGGTTCTTGGCAACCTCGTAGAGGCCATGGCTCATGTCGTGGAAGTACTCGGCCTGGCAGAAGACGAACTCTCCGAAGCCACCCTCCTCGGCCTTCTTCCTGCAGAAGGCGGCCTCGGGCCGGAAGTAGCTTGTCTCCCCGTTCATGTAGATCATGCCTGTCTCCTTCACCGTCCTGACTAGGGGGTCGACGTCCTCCAGGCGGTAGGCCGCGGGCACCGCGCTGTAGACATGCTTGCCGGCCTTCATCGCCTGGATGGCCTGCCTGGCGTGGAGCCAGGGCTGGGTGATTATCACCAACGCATCCAGATTCGAGCGGCAGATCGCATCCAGGCTCGGGTACGTCTCGTCTATCCCGTACTTGCTGGAGCACTCGGCCAGCCGGTCCGCGCGCAGATCGCACAGCGCCATCCTGTGAACGTCCGGATGATCCCTGAAATGCTGGACGAAGCCCTTGCCGAACATCCCCAGCCCAACCATGCCGATGCTGATGCTCACGTTGCTTCTCCTCTCTTACGCATCTAGATAATCCCGCGGCTACCCAAGAGACTCTGAAAAATATATTTTAAGCACTTTTCGGAACCTTGAAACCCGCGCGGGGGTTGCCGAGCTGGTCAAAGGCGCAGGTAAGCCTGCTTTGCGAGGCTTAGGAGCTCGTGCTTGAGATACCCTGTCCCGAAGGGGTCCGTGGGTTCGAATCCCACCCCCCGCACCAATCTACCAGTAACACCTGGATAGCCCGGGGGGCACACTCCACCCCGATGGTCATCAAGAACGTCAAACCCTGGGCAATACACATGTACCTCCCTACACATGAACAAGCCGACAGAGAACGGTCAAAACCTTCTGCGCAAAGGGAGAAACAGAGGCAGACAGAACTGACGATTGATAGCCAGTCGCAGTCTCAGACGAGGAACAGAGCAGTAGCGCAGATTCAAGACTCGCCCACTCTGAGGCGGGCAAGGACGATGGTCTCCCGTACCGGGGTGGCGCGGAGGTCCCCATCAACCTGCACATAGAGAACAATCCGACTTCGAAAAGATCCATCGAGGTAGCCCTGGAATCGCCAGCCCATCCATCTGGGTATGGACTTGCCACGACGGCGATTATCCGTACCAAACTGGAACCGGGCAACCAACATGATTTCAGCATCCGAGTCCTGCTGGATGATGACTTGGAGGACCGTCTCTCTGCTGCAAGCTATCCAAACATCCCGATCACGTGCCTTATGCGTGCGGGTGGTCGTGCGTTTCCTGTTACGACCTCTATCCCTAGCGGCTCGTCGTGTCATGGTTGATGCCATGGTGGCTTCCCAAGTATGGCAGTATGCGTTCTGACCACCTGGCTGAACATCCCGACATATAGCTCAAAGTAGCGGCGCCGCGTCCTGAGCAGCCCCATGACCTCCTTCTCGAAGGAGCTAGTACTGGCCTCAACCAGAACGGCGCCAGCCTCACGCAATTCCTCAAGGATCCTTGTGAACTCTCGATGGGTTGGAAAGCAGATCCAGCCCAGCCTGCCCGATCTGCTCCTCTCCTCCCAACCCCTTACGAACTCCTCCAGCTCCCTCTTGCCAATTCGATCCGCTAGGTGCTCCTCGTATCTTGCCCGAAGTTCGTCGTATCCCTGGAACCACCCTCTCGATATTGCCTCGGCCAGCCAAGGGATCCTTCTCCCACAGAACTGCTTGAACCGCTTCCAGGACTGCTGCTCCTTCTCCCAGTAGCCAGGATTCAGCTTGAAGCCTTCAGGGAAGCCTTTGGGAACACGGTCGGGCAGGCATCCTGGTGGAATGTGTTGGAAGACCATGGCGTCTTCGTCGTGGGCCGCGGGCAGCTCGAGGAAGATGTATCCGCCCGGACTGATTGTTCTCCAGATCTCCTTCAGGCCCACCTCCGGGTCCATCCGATGGAGGCTGAGAAAGGAAAGGGCGACGTTGACCCGATTCCGCTTGATGGGCAAACGCTCCCCGTCGGCCAGAATGAAGAGGATCCTAGGACTGCGAGAGTCGGTGCTCAGCTTGCCCTGTTTCGTTTTCCCGATCCCCGAAAACAGTTTCCCCCTCGCTTCCAGAAGCATGTCTGTTGAGATGTCCAGCTCAAGCAAGACGCCTTCCGGGCCTGTCAGCTCTAGGACAAGAGGCAGAGCCGGGCCTGGTCCACACCCAACATCAAGCACAACATCCCCCTTCCTGATGAGGGCTCGCAGCCTTCTCCTGCCCCTCCCCTTCGTCGCCACTGAGGCCACATTGTAGGTCCGAGCAATACTGGAGTACTCTTGGGCCACGAGACGCTTGTCTGCCCGCTGCCGACGACAACATACCTTACCACCTTACCGCTGCTCCGCTTCATCGCTGACCCCGTTTCACCCTGGTTGAATCCAACCTCGGATCCTCCCCTCCAAAGGTCGGCCGCCTTCCCACAGGAGGCTCTGACAGTGAGGGTGTTGGGGGAAAACAGAGGAAAGCTCGAGGTAGAAGCGACACGGCAACGTTGCTGACCCCGAACTTGTCTTCGAAGACCAGAGGAAGTCGCCCCTTCCTTGCCAGCTTTTGGAGGATCTGGGCCGTGATCGGCCTAGGCCTCCACCTCAACCTTCCTCCACGGACCAGACTGACTGGCTCAAGCATGCCAAGCGGCACCGCTGTCAACCCCCCTGAACACCTGTACCCATCGACGTACAGCCGGTCGTCCTCGTGCACATGGGTTATCAGGACGTTGACGGACACAACCCTTGATTTCGTCACGACCGACGTCACGCTGCCCATGCCCGTCATAACCAGCTCTGGTTGACCGGTCTCAAAGGTGAATAGTGCCAGATCACCCGTGGCCAGAACAGGCCGATCCCCGGCAAAGGTCAACTCGTTCAGAACGAAGTGTTTGGTCGAGATCCATCTGTCAGACCGGAAATCTCCCACAGCTTCCGACCTCATGCAGTAGCTGGACCCCCGGTTCATCACCATGGTAAGGAACTTGATCTCGTTGGACATCACCATGGCGCTCCCGTCCGCAGTGGGCCTCCACCTCCTCGGCTCGGTTCTGATGACAGGGCGATCAGCCCCGCCCTGGTCCAAGAGCGCAAGTCTCTCTTCCTGAACGCCCACAACCCTTGAACCCCGGGGTGGTGAAGCAAACTCCCCTGCCAGACTGAAGCTCATGAGCCTCGCCGACTTCAGAACAGATGTGGAAACCCTCCGGCCGAACGAGCTGCGGACCCAGCCATCCTCGTCTGGCTCAGCCAAGTGGTCCAACTCCAGCCTTGCTGTGGGGATGGTCATGAACTGCCTCACCGGAAGAGGGGATGTCCCCAGGCTTACCTGTCCGATCTTCTCTAGACGGGCCGAGCCGCACCTTTCCATCAGTTCGCCGATGGACCAGTCATGGTAGGCCAGCGTTCTCAGCTCCGTTTCCTGTGTCCCGTCGACCCGGAGGCATCGCGTCGCCACGCAAACAACATCCGGGAACTCCTGGAGGCGAAGCCGGACCTTCTTCTTGAAGGGCAGCCAGATGTACGACCCCTCTTCATCGACCTCGCCGATTCCCTTCAGAAGTGCCGTGTCTTCCGCGGAAAGCTCCGGGTCTGACGGAGAGACTAGGTAGCTGGATGAGCGCTCACAGATTCGCACAAACCTCTGCTTTCCAGCACGGAATACCGGGATCTCCAGACCCACACCATCAATTTCGACCCGAAGGTTCGGCTCCCGTTTCAGTCTGTAGGGAGAGAGTTCTCCTGGGGCAATGGGCACGGCACGGAACCCAATGAGTATGTCGATGCCTTCCTGGCAGGCCCTCACCACCAGGCCGACACTGCTGCCGTGGCCATCAGTCCCAACCTCCAACAATCTTGTCTCACGGATTTCCAGGCCCATCGGTCTGAGGAGAAGCGAGCCAGGCTCTAGCTCGGAGACCTCTGACGTCACCCAGTACCTCTCGTTGCGCATTTGAGGGTCAGGGAAGGAGATGGGCAATTCTGTCAACAGGCGACTGTTGACACAAGAGTTATCAATGTTTCCTCCGCGAAAGACATCCGTTGAGCTTCCTCCTCACCCCTGGCCAGACCAGCATATGGGAACTACGGCTCCGAGGTCACAGGGCGGCCGAGATCTCAAGGCAGATCGGCAAGTCCAGGCAGTACGTCAGCAAGAGCCTTCAATCGGCCGACTCCAAGATCTACAGGGCGCTCGTCGAGGCAGCGAGGATGAACAAGGCCATGATCAAGAGCCTGGACCCGGAGAGGGGATTTGCCCTCGGCTACACGAGGGAGTTCGATTCATCAATTCTCATCACCTTCTCGCCCAGGGACGGGATCAATATCTGGCGTTCGCATGAAGGGCAGTGTAGAGGATGTCCCGACGAAGTCTCGTGCAGGCGACTGTTGCTTGGCGAGGCGGACAGGCTGGGCGTGACCCTGAAGAAGAAGGAGAAAGATCTTCCCCCGGCCAGACTTGCCGGGGCGATATTCACCCGCGCCTGGCCCCAGGCAAGAGAGGTCTTTGGTGAGGACTAGGCTTGGCACAAGGTCTCTGCCGTTCAGGGCGCGAATCCCCTCTGTTCCGCTTATCCCTTCTCTGTGCAACCATCAGAAACGCGGCGGTGGATTCCGGTGGCGTATGCAGCATCGCGGATGCCCTCTCCTGTCGGTTCGGCTTCAGCATGGGCTACGAGATCTGCAGACCTGCTGAGGAAGGAGAAGCTCGGCGGACCAAGAAACGGGTCCTGACCACCAAGGGTAGGCTGGTGGGGGTAGAGGGTGACCCTCGTGGGATCGCCTGGGCGTTCATCCACAGGCAGGGCGAGAAGCCGTTTTCGGAGGAGATGCCGACTAGGAAGTCGGTGTCAGTGTTCCTGCGGAACGCCAAGGACCCTTGCATTCCATGCACCTTCCTGTGCCGCGGTTGTGGCCGTGGCGCGGTTCGGGTCGTCCTTACGGGACTTAGCCCATACGGGGTGGACAGCGAGGTGGTGGGAGAGGCAGCGCTTGATTGTGTACAGTCCGTCATCGGAGGCAGAGTCGATGAGGAGTATGCAAAGAGGGGCCTGTTCTGGGACGGGTATCTCCCCGCATCTGTGAGGCATTTCTCGGGGCAATGGCTGAATCTTGCCGTTCTGGATCACTTCCACAGATACTCGGGGGTTTTACCCGACTTCGACAGCCGTCTTGAACCTCTTGAACGACGCCTGAATCCAAGAACCTGAGTTGCACCAAGTGCCCGCGGGCATCCCTCTCCGCGGAAGACAGATACCCATGTCGATCAAGCCTTATTCCCTCCTAAGGGTGTTCTCAGGGCATCTCCATACATTCCTTCTTCGGTCGCCATTACCAGAAATCTCCAGCGTGGACTAAGAACGCAAAGAGCGTTTCACCAAGAAGCCACTCATCCTAATTGGTACATCGGAGTTGCGTCCTCGCCTGACCGAGGCTGACGAAGCTCATCCTTGGCTACTGTGCTCAGATCCACCTTTGAAGTCTCACAAAAGCAGCAAGAGCTTCATAGGAAAGACAGAATAGAGTGTGAGGCAGGAGATGCTGATCGGGCCCAGAGGGGGAATGAACGTGGTTTGCCGATATTGCGCCAAGATACACCGGAACACCCAGTCCTACCAGGTAAGGGAGTCCGAGTATGACCTGGGTAAGGAATGGTCCAGATGCCGTCGGCACTGGCGATACGTCTGTTCCATCTGTGGCAAGCCGAACCACTTCCAGGCCACGTTCTTCTGTCCCCGGGCCGAGGCTTTCATCTGTGGTGACTGCTCGGGTGACTTCAGGACGGTTGTCAAAGATTTCTGGGACTGGGGATACTACTGGGAGTACAGATGCCCTTCCTGTGGTTGTTGGCATCCTTCACTTGACTATCTTGAGTATGATGGTGGGCATCCCTACGTCCAGCAATCCGGTTGGGAGAGGGAGAGGCGGGGGCTCTCCGAGGAGACATCCATAGTCCTCGTATGGCCTGGGCAGGAAGGAGCGGTGCCTGCCAGGGAGGATGCTGTCACCGACGAGGAGATCGCCAGGTCGTGGGACTCCAAGGCCGAGCAATGGGATAGCCGATATGATGAGTACGGAGATCGGAACAGGAAGTATCAGAGCGACCCGGTGCTGTTCAGTCTTCTGGGATCTGTGGAAGGGTTGAAGGTTCTGGATGCAGGCTGTGGGAACGGATACCTGTGCCGGCTTCTTGCAAAGAGAGGGGCCCGTGTTGTGGGTGTGGAGTTGTCAAAGAGCTTCTATGAGTTGGCCCTTCGGCGTGAGGAGGGAGAGCCTCTGGGGATCAGGTACCATAACGGTACCGTCAGTGATATGCCCTGCATCGAAGACGAGAGCATCGATGTCGTGGTGTCGAACTACGTGTTGATGGACTGTCGAGACTATGAGGGGGCGATAAGAGAGTTTTCGAGGGTCCTCAAGCCGGGCGGGGTGGTGGTTGTTGTCATCTCTCATCCCTGCTTCGGGACGCCGCCGGTCCACGGCTGGGTCAGGGTACCTCCGGACACGCGAAGAAGAGAGGAACGCGTGGGGTGGATGGTTGACAGGTACTTCGCACGTGGTCACTATAAAGAGATCTGGGGTGGTTTCGACACCCCCTTCATCAGTTTCCACAGGACGCTGTCGGACTACTATCAAGCCTTCCAGAAACACGGTTTCATCGTCACGGATCTGGTAGAGCCTTCTATCAGCGAGCTGGGCAGAAACGAGCTGCCTCCCGGCATGGTCGAACACGCTCTGAGAATCCCGTGGTCAGTAGTCTTCAAACTTCGCAAACCCACTCGATAACAAACGGCAGACCCATGGGGCATCAAAGGCCAGAACAATCCTCACCCAGCCAGACCAAGCCGAAACCACGCCAACAGATCCCCAACTTACAACCATCGGCCCGTCATGTCCCCGATAGCCCCGATAGTTCAAGCATAATACCTTTTAGCTGGGTTGAACAGCGAGTTATCTGGGGTCTGGTTGCCGAGTCAATATCCTCCCGATTTTGCTGAATGGTATGACAAGTATCGCTACGCCAAGGGATGGACAGAGAAAGAGTGTGATTTTCTAGAATCAGTGATGAGGGAACACTGCCAGAGCCCACCTGGGAGACTTCTCGATCTTGCTTGCGGAACGGGGAGGCACGCCATAGAGTTGGCAAGGAGAGGCTACAGGGTCACTGGCATAGACATCTCTCACCAGATGATAGATCTGGCCAAGAAGAAAGCAGGCAACCTGGAGCTTGACTTCCATGTTATGGATATGCGAAACCTATCCCTCCGGGAAGAGTTCGGCTTCGCCTACATGTGGTTCAGCTCCTTTCCCTTCCTGGTGACCAATAATGACGCCATATCTACTCTAAGAGGTATCCACAGAAGTCTGGTTCAAGGTGGTGTCTTCGTATTCCAGTACTCAAATCCCTGGAAACGGGCCCTAGGGGAAGAGGGCGAGCCCGTGGTCCACAAGCATGAAGACGCAGACATCAAGTTCGTGCAGACATCTACGAGAACCCGATGTCCAGAAGGGAACCTGATCCGCCGCACCATCAAGACTAGGAGATGGAGTGATGGAAAAGAGATGCAACCCATCGTCGAGGACTTCTTACAGAGGATCTATAGCGTCGACGAGGTCGATCTTCTGGCAAGACTCACCCACTTCGAACTGGCGACTGTCTATGGATCTCCAGACACGAGATCGAAATACCCGCAGACCAATGACGAGATCATCCCAGTGCTCATCAGCCAATGACGAGGCAGACAGGTCGAGGGAGACGAATCCACTCGTGTGTTGGCGTGGCTTCACCAAGGTGGTTCAAAGGTTGACCGAGTGATGCCAAAAAGCGCACCCGCGGCCCGAGCTTCGTCCTCTGTGGCTGTTCATGGAAAAGACCATGTAGCCACAGGGAGCACACGCGGCTCAGACTTCTATCCGCCGACAAGAGATCTGTGACGAGGACAGATCATGTATTTCGTGAAGAAGATCAAGAAGAAGACGGAGGAAGTGGCCAAGGAAGGGGTCAGGCTGGCTTGGAGGCAGGGGAGAAGGGAGTGGACCTCGGCAAGAAGGGCGTCGAGGCCATCAAAGAGGGCGCGAAGAAGACGAAGGAATGGGCCGAGAAGGAATGAGGCCGGGCGCCTGGGTGGGAGAGGGATTGGATAGACGATTGACTTCTCATGACCTGGTGTCAATGTGCTCGACAACGTAGAACCAATCGCAGTCAGGCGTGTCCCCGTCATTTGTCTTGGCTATGGCCGGGCCTAGCTCGGTGTCCGAGAACGCGAAGTTGGTGCAGGCTGGAAGGGGCACCTCCGTAACCTCGGGGAGGCAGTTGTACGCCAACACCTCGTTCAGCCCGATTCCACTTCCCTCCGAAATCCCCAGGATCTCCTCGTGAAGCTCGGGTGCGACGCGCTGCGTATTGGAGCGCAGCCTTTGAGGATCTCTGCACATTTGAGTGGGTAACATTGTGAAGATGGCTTCCCGGCCCCT